>JBGSIY010000812.1:0-4216 GCA_041742275.1 Pirellulaceae bacterium
GAGTTTTTTGCTCATGGCTTAGGAATTGCCTTTATTTTACTGGCCGTATTCAGCTTGGCTCCCTCGTGGCGACGGCGTCTGGTTCGCATCGTTACGGCCCTGTTCACTTCGTCCCTGGTCGTTCATCTGTTTAAGATCTCAGTTGAGCGAATGCGGCCGGGATATTTCAGCAGCCTCGCAGACCCCTCTCTTTCGACTTGGGTCGGTTTGGGATTTTGGACGGAATCGATGGACGAACTTCAGATTAATTCAACCACCGTCTTGCAGTCGTTTCCTTCAGGTCATAGCGCATCGGTAGCAGCATTAGCCGTGTGCTTATTTTGGTTATTGGGGCGCGGGGCAGGATTGTTCGCGAGCATGGCCATTTTGGGTTGCTTGCAGCGGATTTTCTGTCATGCCCATTGGGCAAGCGATGTTTTAACAGGAGCCGGGATAGGTGCCACGGTTGCTCTGTTATTTTGCTATTCCTCGCCCGCCAATCGGTTTTTTGGGCGTTGGGAAAACCAAAAAAACAGAGTGTTATGACGAGACTCCGGGCGATTAACTATTTTTTCGGTCGAAAGGCGACCACCTGTTCGGGGTGGGTTTCCAACCGTGGGCCGTCAATCAAGTCGATGCAGTAGGGAATCGCGGCAAACACGGCATCCAAACACTGGGCAATCGCTGTTGGACTTCCCGGCAAATTGACGATCAAGCTTTGATTGCGGATTCCCGCGATTTGGCGGGAAAGGATCGCCGTCGGGACAAACGCAAGGGAAGCCTGTCGCATTTGTTCTCCGAAGCCTGGTAGCAATTTTTGGCAAACGGCCTCGGTGGCTTCTGGCGTAATATCGCGAAGCGCCGGTCCCGTTCCTCCCGTCGTGATAATCAAAGAGCAGTGATTCATGTCGGCCAGACCGATCAAGGCGTTTTCTATTTCGGCGAATTCATCCGGAACCACTCGGTAGCAAGGCGTCCAGTCTGAAATCAAAACACGGCGCAAGTATTCGATGACTGCGGGTCCGCCCCGATCCTCATATTCACCGCGACTCGCGCGATCCGAAACAGTGAGAATTCCAATTTTGGCGTTGGGGTTAAGATTCATCTTCGTTCGACCTGAAATCCCACTTGTTTGAACATTTGTTTCTAACCGAATTTGGTTTTAATGCGAGACTATCATTCGTCGCCGACGGTAGGGGCCCCAAAAATTGCCCTACGGCCTCCGTTTGCCGAATGTTATTACGTGGTTGCCGAAGCGTTAAGGCGATTTTGCCACGCTACCAATTGGCTGGTTATTGTCAAATCGTGAGTCAAGGGTGTAATCGCAATGTTTCCTGCGGTGACCACGTCCACATCTGAGGCCATTTCCATGGGCGAGGGGGCAGGGTCATTGGATTGCCAAAAGTAAGGGCGACCGTTGGGATCGTTTCCTTTGGTAAACAAATTTCCCATGGGATTCGGATTGGCCGGCACAACGTGCCACTCTGGGTCGCGTCCCAATGCAGCCAATGGCACGTTGACATTCAATGTTTGCCCTCGAGCCGCGCCTGAATCGACCAACGACTTGCAGATCGGCCAAATCAATGCGATGGCCCGATCATAGTCTGACTCCGTCTCTGAGTGATCCAAGGAAATCGCCAAGCTGGGGAAACCGGCAGCTGATCCTGCGAGGGCCCCCGCAACAGTCCCGCTATGAGCAACGTTCCGCCCGACGTTAAGGCCGTTGTTAATGCCGCTGATGATCAAATCCGGCACAAACGGACACAGTTCGTAAATCCCTAACTTAACGCAGTCAACTGGATAGCCATTGATTCCTAAAGCGGCGATTCCGTCACCCACTTGAAACCTTTTGGCAAACATGGGACGCCGATAAGTGATCGATTGGCTAACACCACTCCGTTCATTATCAGGTGCAATAATAAACAGCTGATGCTCACGAACCAAATAGTTGGCTAAAGCGCGAATACCTATGGCGGTTACACCATCATCATTCGTGATCAAAATTTTCATTTTCAATTTTTCAAAATCTTTGTAGCTTGTAAAATCGAGTTCGAGGAAGTTACAGTAGATTTTTCTCAGGCGATTTTATGACTTCAGACGCGATCAGGGACTAAGGCAACTTTCATGGCCAACATGGGGCGTGAGTGGATTGCTTGCGATCGATCCTGTTAAAATGGGGGCTCCCGCATACTGTTGGACATCGCCGGCCACGGTCGCCCTCTGCAAAATAGTCAATTCTTATCCAACCGGCAATGGCGGCAATTTTCTAGGAACGTGCCCCTGTGAGGCTTTTGTTCCTCTGCCGAAAGCCATATAATCTCGCGTTTTCATCGTGGGCAAGTCAGAGCGATTGCTGGCTATTTGTGGATGACTCGTGGCAATCAAAGCGTGCTTGTCCATCCTCGATTGCTGAAATTGTTCAGGTTGTCGCTCCTGTTGCCACGAAGGCTTGTTCTGTACCGAATCTAGGGAATCGAATTTTCCATGCCCGCAGCCAATTCTACTTCTTTGTCTTCCAACTCCAGCACGCAAACGCAACGCATCCTGGTGCTCGACTTTGGATCGCAATACGCCCAGTTAATTGCTCGTCGCGTTCGCGAATTGAATGTTTACTGCGAAATCGTGCGGCACGATATCACGCCCGAGCAAATCCTTCGCCATGCGCCGGTGGGACTGATCTTGTCGGGTGGTCCCAGCAGTGTGTATGAGGCAAATGCACCGAAATGCGCACCGGGGATTTTCGATTTGGGGATTCCCGTTTTAGGAATTTGCTATGGAATGCAAATCGCTTGCGAGACGTTGGGGTGACAAGTCTCGAATACGCCGACTCGGGAATATGGCCGCACCGTCTGCGAGGTTACACAACAAGATAAATTATTTGATGGTTTTCCCAAATCCTCTGAGGTGTGGATGAGCCATGGAGACCAAGTACAAAATGTAGGGCCCGAGTTTATCCCTCTGGCCCGCACGGCGACTTGTCCCATTACGGCTGTGAAGCACCAAACGTTACCCGTTTATGGCTTGCAGTTTCATCCCGAGGTAACGCACACGCAACATGGGACCACGTTACTGCGCAATTTTTTAATGCAAGTCTGCCATTGTGATGGAACATGGCGATTGGATAATTTTGCCAGTGAGGCAATACTGAGGATTCGTGAGCAAGTCGGCAATGAGCGCGTCATTTGCGGTTTGAGTGGCGGCGTCGACTCCGCGGTGGTCGCAGCACTGTTGTACCGCGCTATCGGCTCGCAGTTGTCTTGCATTTTGGTGGACAACGGTTTGCTACGGAAAAATGAAGCGGAGTTAGTTGTTGATGAATTCACCAACCACTTCAAAACCGATTTGCACGTCGTGCGCGCCGAAGACGCTTTCTTGGATGCATTGGCAGGTATCAAAGAACCTCAAGAAAAACGACGCCGGATTGGCAAGGTGTTTATTGATTGCTTCCAGGCGGAAGCCAAAGCGATCCAAGGGGCAGCGTTTTTAGCCCAAGGAACCTTGTATCCGGATGTTATCGAAAGTGGTGCGGCGGTGGATGGCCCGGCTGCCACGATCAAACTGCATCACAACGTCGGTGGCCTTCCCAAAGAACTCGGGTTCCAATTAATCGAGCCTCTTCGTGATTTGTTCAAAGATGAGGTGCGAAAATTGGGCCTCGAACTGGGACTTCCGGAATCTCTGGTTTGGCGGCACCCATTCCCTGGGCCAGGCTTGGCCGTTCGTTGTCTGGGTGAGGTCACCAGGGAACGGCTGGCAATTCTCCGCGAAGCTGACGCAATCGTGATCGAAGAAATTCATCGAGCTGGTCTGTATCGTAAAACATCGCAGTTGTTCGCCGTGTTGCTCCCGGTACAAAGTGTTGGAGTTATGGGAGATGCTCGCACTTACGAAAACGCTCTGGCCATTCGTTGCGTCGATACGGATGATTTTATGACTGCCGACTGGACACGGTTGCCCTACGATGTTCTGGCTCGCATGTCGACGCGAATCATCAATGAGGTCTCGGGAGTCAATCGCGTTTGTTATGATATCAGCAGCAAACCACCAGCCACAATTGAATGGGAATAAAGTGATGGCAGAAGAAACGCCGGGAGCGGAGTTCTGCTGAAAATGGTATTTTGCACCCAGAGCGCCAGATTTTTAGGAGCCGTTCTGCGCCGATTGCCCGCCATTTAACCGAACGCAGTTTTCGGCACTTGCGGTTCAACATGACAGCACGCAATCCCCACTGCACGCA
>JBGSIY010000813.1:0-14968 GCA_041742275.1 Pirellulaceae bacterium
GCTGCGGAAACCCGGCGACATTTCGCTGAGTTGAGTGCCATTTTGCATGGCGTGAAGGAACTGCGGGAAGTTTTGGCGATCGCTCGAGATCGGTTGGCCGCTTGCGGCGAAGGAACCTTGTTGTTCATTGACGAAATTCATCGCTTCAATCGGACTCAACAAGATGCCTTGTTGTCCGACGTGGAACAGGGGGTCGTGACCCTGGTGGGGGCGACAACCAGCAATCCCTTTTTCGCCGTCAACCCGGCGTTGGTCAGTCGAAGTCAGTTGCTGGAGTTTCGGCCTCTAACGCGTGAGGACCTGGTGGGCCTAATGAAACGAGCCATCATGGATTCCGATCGTGGACTGGGGGAGCTAGAGATACGCTACACCGATGCGACGTTGGAAACCCTAGCTGACCGATGTGATGGCGATGCGCGCAAGGCCCTTTCGATTTTAGAAACCGCGGTGCTGAGTTTGCGGGAACCGATTGAGCTCACCGACGCCTTGATCGATCAAGCCATGTTGTACCGCGCCCAGCAGTACGACAAGACGGGCAACGAACACTACGATTGTGCGAGTGCCTTGATCAAAAGCATTCGGGGGAGTGATGCCGATGCGGCCATTTATTGGTTGGCGCGAATGATTGAAGGGGGCGAAGATGTTCGCTTCCTGTGTCGGCGATTGGTCATTGCTGCCAGCGAAGACATTGGCAACGCCGACCCCCAGGCCCTGACAATGGCCGTCAACTGCTTTCAAGCCTGCGAACAAATTGGCCTGCCGGAATGCCAATTCGCCTTGGCTCAAACCGTTTTGTATCTGGCAACCACTCCTAAGAGTAACGCGGCCACGCTGGCCATTGGAGCGGCTCGCAAAGATGTTGTTGGCGGTGCCGTGCTGCCCGTGCCACGACATCTGCGCGATGCCCACTATCGGGGAGCCGAAACGTTGGGGCATGGCGTGGGATATCAGTATTCTCACAATGCTGAAGATGGAGTTGGGGCTCAAGATTATTTGGGAATTGAGCGAGAGTATTATCATCCCGTGGAGCGCGGTTTTGAGATCCAAGTTGCCGAACGATTGCGTGAATTGCGCCGGAAGTTAGGCGCGGCCAAGTCCGGACCTGAGGGAAAGCAATAAGAGTTGGGGTCAGCGGTTGTTTGCTAGCGTTGCCGTGATTGATCTGGAGGGCGAGTCGGGATTTGGCTAAACTCCGTCGGACTTGAAAATTTTGGCCGCGGGAGAACCGTTCGGGGAAATAGGTTCCAGAGATGGATACTGAGGCTGTGTAGCCTAAGCACCCTAAATTGGTATCGTTCGGGAAAGAGGGCCGGCTTGCAATTTAACTCCGGGCATTTAACTCCGGGCAACGTGCCCAGGGCATGTCGATCTCATTGTCAGGACGGCAGGTGATTGCAATGTCCGCGGAAAAAATTCTGCAGGACGTGCACGCATCATCCTAAAAGAGGTTGGGTAACGCTCCGAGCAAGAGTCCGATGGCAGCCAAGACCAGCAAGATCCATCCCATTTGCCGAAACCATTTGGGTTTATTTCTCCAAATGGTTTGGTCGGCGGTGATGTAGTTTCCGCAAATCGGACACCTTACTGATTCCTCGTGAATTTGTGAGTTGCAGTTGGGGCAAGCGATGAGATCGGAAGTCGAATCGAAATCGGGATCAGAGTCGTCCTCGTTGGAGTAGAACGGTTCGTCCCAGTCATCGTCATCGGGTCTTTGATTTTGATTGTTCATGTTCGGTTGTATAGAAGAAGCGGGCGAACAAGCGTCGTTATTTGAAGAGAGTATTGAATGGTGGCCGAGTTCGGTCAAGGAGGACAGCGGTGCATTCATCTAAAAATACAATTGTAGCAATTTTATTGTTGGGGGTTTCCTATGGGGTGTATCAGGTAATGACCGCCCCTGCCCCGTCGTTATCGGTGGGCGAAGAGCTCTCGATTTCTGAGGGAGATGTCGCAGGCAGCAGCGGTGGGCAATTGAGCAGCGGACAGGCTGAACCGGCTCGGCCGAAGAGCCCCCTCGATTTCCCAATCTCAAAACCGTCACTGACTCAAGAATTGGGTTCATCCTCCCAACGAGAATCGGCGGACGTAAACCGGTCAGCCGCTGCGGATATCCTGCCACCATCATTATCATTTGATTCTCCGTCCACCACCTCCTCGCTTCCATCCAAGCAAACCAATCAACCTAAACAGGATTATGTGACGACTCCTGCCACGTCGGGCTCCAACGATTTTGGTGGTTTTTCGAGTAAGCCTGGAGAGTTCAATCCAGCGTCGGGAGGCGGTTCGCTCGGGGAAGCTCAGACGCCTGGAAACGATTTCTCAACTTCGTCCAATTTCCCCAGTACCTCGATGGCCCCGATCACGCCAAAAACGAATCCGCCGTCAGGCAGTACTGAATTTGCGGGATCAGGAAATGACGCCACCGGGGCCTTTCCTAATTTGCGTCAATCGATGGAATCGATGGCCGATCCCACTCCAACAAAACCCTTGGCCGAGATGTGGCCCGTTGTCGAATCACAAGTCAACGCGGGTCAGTTGCGGGAAGCGTTGAGGTCACTGACACCTTATTGCCAAGAACGCAATTTAAGCGAGGAAGAAAAAACTCAGCTGTTTACATGGTTGGACGCGCTAGCTACCAAAGTGGTTTATTCTCATGAGCATCATTTGCAACCTGTTGCTTATGTCGTGAAGCCTACGGATTCACTGGACACCATCGCGGCTCAATGGAACGTGCCAGTCCAATTGATTTACAACATAAACAAATCCAAGATCAGTAATCCGATTGAACTGGCAGCAGGCACGGAGTTGAAACAGGTCTCAGGGCCTTTTCAAGCCGTTGTGGAATGCACGCAACGAGAGTTGACGTTGTATGTCGATGGATTGTATGCAGGTCGGTTCCCGATCACTCAGTGCGATCCCGGGTTGCCCGCCGGAGACTTCGAAGTCACGACCAAATCGGCTCGAGACCAGCAACATGGTGACTTCACGGTGATGTTGAATTCTGGGATGCCTTTGCATGCCGAAGCCGAGGGCGCGCAGGGGATCGCGTTCCAGCGGAAGGACGCCCAAGACCTGTTTGGAATTCTGTCGGTCGGCAGTCGCGTTACGATCCGCCGCTAAGATTCCCGATTTCTTCGTTGATCTGATTCGATAGGGAGCCCGGGGCCGCCAGGATCGGATCGGGCGCCGTGAACGAATTCGCGAATCCCCCAAACGGGCGTCAACTGGTTGAGAATTGCATCGCAAGACTCTACGCTGCGGCTATCCAGAGCGACTCCGTTTTGTCAAGATACAGGTGTTAAAAGAACACGCGTTCACGGAAATCAATAACTGTCCCTATCTTGATTGTCGGGAGCGGATTGGCGAGCGATTTTCCACCAGAACCCTGTCTTGATGAATCCAAGCCGCACAGAACGATCCCATACAGGGGGCACCCGGTGGATGACGAGCAACAGCCATCTCTATTTGATACAACCCCTGAGCCATGGACACTGGATGACCAGGGGGATTGGTTGGCTGCGCGGGTTGTTTTTGCCGATCCGCCGTTTGGCCCTTACGACTATTCGATTCCTGCAGAGTTAGAGACGCAAGTTGCGGTGGGTAAGCGTTTGATCTGTCCCTTGGGCAAAGGGGGACGAAAGATGACCGGTTATTGCACGCATGTGATTGACCCCAGCCATGAATTGGCCAGTGAGGTCAACGTGCCGCGTATGAAGCCGCTAGAGCGAGTTGTTGATTTAGTTTCCATCATATCCCCATCGATGATTCCGCTCGCTCAATGGATCTCCGAGTACTATCTGTGTCCACTGGGAAGTGTCATTGAAACAGTCGTGCCGGTGGGGGTTCGACAACAAGCGGGCACACGGGAGTTGGTGTTTCTGTCGGTGGATGAACAGCAGACATGGAAGCGTCCCGAAACGAAACTCACCGAGCTTCAACGTCAGGTGATGGAAGTGTTGGCATCGGGTTCCGAAGCTCTGACTCCGAAAGAATTGGCCGAAACCGTCGGCTGCACTCAAGGGCCGATCAGTGCGTTGCGGCGGCGAGGTTTGATTGCCGTTCATTCTCGGCGGGTCGTCCAGCGAACCCATGAAATTCCGCCGGAGCATCGCGAGGCCAACCTCCCGTTGAACTCAGATCAAGAGCGAGCGTTGCAGGAGATTCAGCAGGCCGTGGACGACGGTCGACATCAAACGTTTTTGATGTTGGGGATCACGGGTAGTGGTAAGACGGAAGTTTACATTCGGGCCATCCAAAAAGTGGTCTCGCATGGTCGGCAAGCGATAGTTTTGGTGCCCGAGATCAGTCTCACCCCCCAGACCCGCCAGCGGTTTCGTGCTCGCTTCGATCGTGTTGCCGTGTTGCATAGTCACTTAACTCCATCGGAACGGAGTTGGCATTGGCATCAGATTTTAGATGGTCACGTCGATGTGATTATTGGGGCTCGAAGTGCGGTGTTTGCTCCGGTACCGCGACTGGGATTGATTGTGATTGACGAGGAGCATGATGGATCGTTCAAGCAAGACAAAGCGCCTCGTTATCATGCTCGCGATGTTGCGATTTGGCGAGCGAATCGGGATCGAATTCCATTAATTCTCGGATCGGCTACCCCTTCATTGGAAAGTTATCACTTGGCCAAGCAGGGAACGTTTCGGCTCTTGAGTCTACCGAAACGAGTGCTCGATCGACCCCTTCCCAACGTGGCGACGATTGACATGCGAGTGGACTACGCCCAGGGAAAAGGTGTCAGTCCCTTGAGTCAAAAATTGCGTCAAGAGATTCAGCAAGCGACGTCCGCGGGGGGGCAGGTAATCCTGTTGCTGAATCGCCGTGGCTACTCAACTCGCGTTCAATGCCCTCACTGCGGCGAAGTTATTTACTGCCCCGATTGTTCGATACCCATGACGCACCATTTGGATGGGATGCGTTTAGCTTGCCATTATTGTGATCATCAGATGGCCACACCCGAACTTTGTCCCCAGTGCAATTTCAATGCAATTCGTTTTTCGGGTTTGGGGACGCAGCGGCTGGAGCAGTACCTGAATTCGGTATTTCCCAATTTGGTGTCGGCACGCATGGATACGGATACGATGCGAAAGCCGGGGAGCCACGAAGCGACGTTAGCCAAGTTTCGCAATCGCGAGATCGATATACTGATGGGGACACAAATGATTGCCAAGGGGTTGGACTTCCCGAACGTAACGTTGGTGGGTGTGGTCAATGCGGACTCCGCCTTGCACTTCCCTGACTTTCGTGCTGGGGAGCGAACGTTTGGGCTTGTCACGCAAGTCGCTGGGCGTTCGGGACGGGGAGAGAAAGGGGGGCGGGTTTTGGTGCAGACGTTTTCCCCGGAACATCCGGCAATCGTGGCTGCGACACGACACGATTATCAGGCGTTTGCCAACTATGAACTGCCCATGAGGGAGCAGGCTCAGTTTCCACCCTACGGCAGAATGGCTCGCGTCGTCGTCCGCAGCCCATCGAAGGAACTGGCGCAAGGGTTCGCCGAGACCGTGGCCGAAAAAATTCGGGCAGCTCAAGAACGATTTGAAGTCCAATTCAACGTGATGGGGCCCGCTGTGGCTCCTGTCGAAAAGTTACGAGGAAATTTTCGTTTTCATCTGCTGTTGATCGCCTCACAGCATTTGCAGATGCAAGAAGTGATCCAAGCGGCCATCGGTGAATTTCCAGTTGTTGATGATGTACAATGGATCGTTGATATTGATCCTCAAGATATGTTATAGAGCCGAGCACCGATGTGCGCGGGAATGAGAATGAGTGTGCGTCCCCAAACCACTGTTGCTCGCTTGCTGGTAGCCATGATTCTGGTCGGGTTGTTGGTCAGTGTTGCCCCCGCGGTTTACAATTCGCGAGCCAATAGTTGGGGGAATATTCTGTCGATTGTGTTGGTGGCCGTTGTTTTTCTCGGTGGATTTGTGGGGCTGATTTTTGGAGGTGTCGAGAACTTTTTTCGCGGGGTCGTCATTGGAATTTTGTTGTTTACGGCGGCGATCTTGATCTTAATCGTCGCATCGGTGGTTCTAGCCGTGATGAATTGATAGGTAAATTAACGGATGGCGTATTCGGCAATTAAACGTGTATTGGGAGAGACCAGTCTGGAGCGAAAGATCCGGATTTTGTTCGGGGTCAGCCTGTTGGCTCTGATCGCCGGTTCGTTCCTGTCAGTCAGCCGAATCACTGAGCGGCAAATTTTGCAGAATACGCGAACCAAAGCCAGCGATTTGATTGAAACCCATTTGTTGCGAGTTCATTTTCTCAACATCAAATTGCGAGAGGATCTTTCGTCCTCTGCGACACTCAATAAAACCGTGGAATCGGCTGTCGCTGACTTATCCAAGACCATGGATTATGAAACCAGCGTGCTGGTCCTGGCTGATAATGTAAACCGATGGCAGGTGAAGGCGAAGGTTGTCGAGGATGAAATCGAGCGGGACATGTTGGTTGGTCTGGAATCCATGTATCGCCCGAAACAGATCGCCTTTGATTTGGCGAGATTGGGCAATTCTTTGCCGGAGGTCGATCCAAGCGAGTTGGTGATCGACCCGAAAAACCAGATCTTTCCCGATCGATTTCTAGAAGACAACAAGTATGTCTACTATGAGCCAATTATCTTCAAGTCCAATTGTTTGGATTGCCATTGGCCCGTTGCTTCCGCCAATCCAACAGCAGGTTTGCGGGCCTCGGAATCGGCCGTCGCTCCCGATGACTTGGGCTCGGAGGCCGTCAACCGTCAATTGGCAGAACGTGTCCCCATGGTTTTCATGAGAGTCAAACTGCCCTATGAAATTGCCAAGCAATCGATAAATCGTTCGCGGGCGATCTTGCTGGCCGTCGCCATCGTTACGGCATTCCTGTCGATGCTGGCGTTGTATTTGATTGTGCGTTACGTGATTGTCAAACCGTTGAGTCACTTGCGTGATGTGGCTGAGTCGGTGAGTACGGGTAATAGCGAAATTCGTAGCGATTTGATGACCGGAGATGAATTTGAAGAACTCAGTCGATCATTCAATAAAATGTTGAGGCATCTCTTGGACGCACAGCAAGAGCTGGAAGAAGCCAACGCCGATTTGGATATCAAGGTCGATGAGCAAGCACAATTGAATTTGAAATTGCATGAGATGAACCAAATGAAGAGCGAGTTTTTGGCCAACATGAGCCATGAACTGCGCACGCCGTTGAACAGTATTATCGGGTTCTCGGAGATTTTGGAGTCTTCCAAAACCATTGAGGGGAAAGAGAAACGATATGCGGCCAACATTCATCGGTCTGGCCGGTTGCTATTGGATTTGATCAATGACATCTTGGATTTGGCCAAATTGGAAGCCGGGAAGATGGAAATTCATCCGACGCCCTTTCAAATCCAGCAATTGATCCTCGAATTGTGCGACATCGTGAGGAAATTGGCCGAAGATAAAAACATTCATTTGTATGCGGAGGTGGAGCCGTCACTCCCCGATGTATACCAAGACCAAACAAAAATTCGTCAGATTTTGATCAATCTTCTGTCGAATGCCATTAAGTTCACACCCGAGGGCGGGCGGATTCGCGTTTCGGCCCTGCGTGATGGTCCGGAGCAGTTGTTGCTGGAGGTCGATGATACTGGAATCGGAATTCCCGAAGCGGACCGAGCCGTTATCTTCGAAAAATTTCGGCAGGGTCCGTCAGCGATCGGGGGCAATCAATTGACTCGTGAGGTGGCCGGGACAGGTCTGGGTTTGTCCATAGTGCGGGAGTTGTGCATCTTGCTCGGAGGCGAAGTGAGTGTGAGCAGCGAAGTGGGCAAGGGAAGTACATTTTCGGTTCGCGTCATGTGGAATGCGCGAAAGATACGCAAGCCCGGCGCGGAGGTAGCCCGGACTTTGGAAGAAATGACCAAAGTCTCCCGGATCGACTTTGCCCGCGCCAGTCAAACACCGCAACCCACTGCCGTTGAGTCCAACGGCCATCGACAGGGCGACGACACGACATTGAAGGCCTCCCGCCGAGAATCGGCAGAACCCAGCCAAGAATCTCTTCCCGCTGTACAACCAGATCAAACAACCCGAAGCGGAACACCATCAGAAAATGACTAATCAGCATCGCCAAATAGAAGTGCATCTTTTCACCGATGGAGCCTGCAGTGGCAACCCGGGTCCCGGCGGTTGGGGTTTGATTTTGAGGCATTTGAAAACGGGCAAAGAAATCGAGGCCTCCGGCGGTGAAGCGGAATCGACAAACAATCGCATGGAATTGCAGGCCGTTGTCGAAGGCCTTTCGTTGCTCAAACGACCTTGCAGCGTCGAGCTGTTTACCGATAGTGTTTATGTCGGCAAAGGCATTAGTGAATGGATGAAAGGCTGGAAGGCAAATGGTTGGAGGCGCAAAGAAAAAAACAAGCTTGTGCCCCTTAAAAATGACGATCTGTGGAGACGTTTGGATCAACTGATTTCCCTGCACCAGATCAAATATACTCGAGTGGCGGGGCATAGTGGCCATATTGAAAATGAACGCTGTGATGTACTGGCGGTTGAAGCCAGTCAGAAATATCGTTGACCGCGTGCCTGGCATCGCGACGTTTGTGTAAAATGAACCGAGCCAAACTCAGTGCTTGCCCAACGCCCATGTGCCGCTATCCCTCGGGCATTGGCCGGGATACGGTTGCCCCGTCGGGGTGCTCCCTTTCTGTTGCTGCGATCCGGTGAACGCGACTCAGCATTTTCGATAGAATTGTGGAGGGGCAGTTAAGGCAATCAAACTCCGAAATTTTTCAGTAACCCCGATGGCCGGTCAACATGTCCAGCGATCCCGACAGACAACGACTCCTACAACCCCTGGATCAAGTTCCAGGTGTCGGGGGAAACTCTGCTCGTCTGTTGAATCGTTTGGGACTGCACACGGCTATGGATCTCCTGTTTTATTTCCCCCGTCGCTACGAAGACTTTACCGAAGTCACTTCCCTCTCGCATCTTCAGGTCGGTCAGAAGGCCCAGATTGTAGCGACGGTCCGAGAGGTAGACAGTCATCTATCGGAAGGGGGACGGCATGTTCTGTACCTGTTGATGGAACAGGATCGACACTACCTGCGCGCTATCTTTTTTAATCAACCTTTCTTAGCCGATCGTTTCCGAATTGGCCAAAGATGGCAGTTCCGGGGAACCGTCACCGAACGGGGAGGTCGATTGCAAATGGTGCAACCGGGGACGTTGCTCTTGGATGATGCCAATGCGGTGCCCCAAGGGAAATTATTGCCCGTCTATGGTTTAACCGATGGGTTGAAGCAACGTGTCATACGACAGATGGTCGAGAAAGTTTTGGCAGGGACGGTGGGACTCATTGAAGAAGCACTGCCAGATGCGTTGCGTTCCGCGTTGAACTTCTGCGACATTCAGTCGGCTTTGAGGCATATTCATTTTCCTGCGACGCAACAACAGGCCGACGAGGCTCGGCGACGCCTAGCCTTTCAAGAACTCTTTGTCCTGCAACTGGCACTCGCCATGCGGCGGCATCAATTGCAGCGAGATCAGGCAGCGCCGGCAATTGAGTTGACTCCAAAAATCCGTGATCGAATCTATGGTCGATTTCCGTTTGAGTTAACCGATTCGCAGCAACAGGTGTTCGCTGATATCGCAGCCGACATGGGGCGGACGGTGCCCATGAATCGTTTATTGCAGGGGGATGTGGGGAGCGGGAAAACGGCAGTGGCCGTCGCCGCGATGTTATTAGCTGTCGCCCAAGGCCATCAGGCTGTATTGATGGCGCCGACAGAAATTTTAGCGCGACAGCATGAGCGAACACTCTTGCAATGGATGCAACGTTCACGAGTCAAAATCGCCTTGTGGACCGGTTCCACCAGCCATCGCAAACAGTTGGGCGAAAAAATTGCGATGGGTGAAGTTGATATCGTGGTTGGTACGCAGGCGATTGTCC
Organism: Pirellulaceae bacterium; assembly: GCA_041742275.1. Classification (GTDB taxonomy): domain Bacteria; phylum Planctomycetota; class Planctomycetia; order Pirellulales; family Pirellulaceae; genus BJ22. Next base: position 9,928 of record JBGSIY010000813.1, read on the forward strand.
AGAGTGAACTCAAATTCAAAAGTCTGGGATTAGCCGTCGTCGATGAGCAACATAAATTTGGGGTGCGACAACGAGCGATGCTCAGGGCACTGTCGGAACACGAACCGCATTATTTGGTGATGACTGCCACACCCATCCCACGTACGATTTCCATGACTGTGTTTGGCGACTTTGATTCCTCAATATTGATTCGCCCCGACTATTTGAAACCGGTCGTACATACCTACATTGGCGAATCGGAAAAGCGCGAAAAGTGGTGGGAGTTTGTTGCGAAAAAATTGCGTCAGGGCCGCCAGGCTTATGTTGTCGCGCCTCTCGTTTCGGGAGATGAGAGTTTGGCCGTTAGTAGCGCGGAGCGCCTTTTTGAATCCTTGGCCAATGGGCCCTTGGAAGCTTTTCGGCTCGATGTGTTGCATGGTCGACAATCGGCGGAGGAGAAGGATGCCGCACTGCGGGCCTTCGCGACGGGTAAAACCCAGGTCATTGTGGCGACCAGTGTTGTGGAAGTCGGCATCGATGTGCCCAATGCGACTGTCATGACTATTGAATCGGCCGAACGATTTGGGCTGTCCCAACTGCATCAGTTGAGAGGACGCGTCGGGCGGGGGAAACATCCCGGCTTTGTTTGTGCGTTTTCCACCTCCGATGATGCGATCGATAACGAACGGTTGCAAGCGTTTGCACTGTTCAGTGATGGCTTTCAATTGGCCGAAATCGACATGAGGTTGCGCGGCCCAGGAAATTTGTTCAGTACCGAACAAACGGGATTCCCACCGTTGAGAATTGCCGATTTGGTAGCTGATGCTGAGCTATTGCGACTCAGTCGTGAGCAAGCGATGCCGTTGATTGTTCAGGACCCAAACTTGGAGCTTCCCGAGCATGCTCGCTTACGAAAATTGGTTGCCAACCGCTACGGCAAAGTCTTGGCGATCAGTGATGTTGGTTAGCATCTCGGAATTCAGTCCGTCGGTGTCATCGCAGGTCAGCCTGACAGTCGCGAAACATTGTCCCATGCCAATTCAGCTCTTGCCTCGATATATCGTTTCACCGCGATTCAATGTTAACCGTCGACAAAGCTCATGATCATAAAAAACAACACTGTTCCACCGCAAAGGAGAGAAAACACCCCACCGCAAATTCCGATGATTGCGTGCGCAGATCCTTTGATTACGGGATTTCGTTTCCGGGCTCGCAGCCCCAAAATCCCGAGCACCAAAGAGGCGATTCCAAAGGGCAAGCCAATGACGGGCAGCAAGGCCACGATACCCAGGTAATAGGCAACTAATGCTTGGGGATTTTTGTAGGGGATGACTCCGCCGGTGGCGTCTCCCTGTTGGCCATGAGGATGACCGGGTGCCCAATTAGGCTGTTGCGTCCCCACTGGACTGGAGAATGGATTGTTTTTTTTCGGGTTAGGTGGATTTGACATCGGTGTATTGTTGTAGAAGTAGATGGATGCAGAATAAGCACGGTAGAGTTGGTTTTGCCCCCGATTCCAGATCGTTGTGATCGCAAATCATGCCATTTTAGATTTGTTTCTTTAGCATGTTTCAACCGGCTCAATTTTACAACCGACATTCGATGACAATCAACCAGAGGTACTGAGTTGTTTTGGGACTTTGCTCTAATGCGTTAGGGGGAAACGGCCAGACATCGATTCCATGCTCGTACCTCTTCGTCATAGAGTTGGGCTGGATTGGGGGTGAACCAAACCTAGATCCAGCATTAGGTTCGCGGGCAGTTTTCCGATGGGTAACGACGGGTCATCGGCCAGCGCAGAACGGACCTGGTCCAGCTGCTCGCATGTGTTAAGTGAGAGGTCGATGAACAGGCATTGGAGGTGTCCCAGTGTACAGCGTCCGCCCCCGACCCCGCCTAAATTTTCATAACGAATTTGGTAGCCCATTACTTCGGCTAATTTCATCAATCGTTCCAGTTGCTCAACGGTTCGCATCGCCCACCTCCGTGTTGGGATATTTTGAATATCCAATGATTGGATAAATTTTTTTCACTGCATCGGAAAATCCGTCCATGTGACACTGCGCAATCTGCGTTGTGGCCGCGGATTATAGCCGCAACCGCTAGAGAATCCCAGCCGAATTCGACGATAGGCTATTACAGGAAGCGAACTGAATTCAAAAAGTGATAGCACTTTTTTACCCCCCGTTCAACGAAATGCAACCTTGGTTATGTCAACTCAGATTAGCAGTGTCCAAATCGAACAGCTCCAACGCGAAAACGAGGCCTTGCGAGCTCAATTGATCGCAGCACAGCGTTCTTCCGCCTTGGGAGATTTGCTGAGTACGACGACACATGAGTTCAATAATGTTCTGATGACCGTCATGAACTACGCCAAGCTGGGTATGCGCAACCAGGACCAAGAATCGCGAAACAAAGCGTTCACAAAAATTCTGCAAGCGTCCCAGAGAGCGGCCGATATCACGCAGTCTGTGTTGGGCATGGCTCGCAATCGCAAGCCCGATTTTGAGTTGAGCCAAGTCGCCGATTTAATCCGCGAGTCGATGATTTTGCTGGAACGCGAGATGCACAAGTATCGTGTGTCCGTCGAGTTGGATTTGGGAGACGTTCCCAAGGTCCCGGTGATCGCCAACCAAATTCAACAAGTCTTGCTGAATCTGTTAACCAATGCTCGTCAAGCGATGCCAGAAGGTGGCCGGCTGATCGTTCGCTTGCAAAATGATCCCGACTCGCAGACTGTCGATTTAATCGTGCGTGATTTCGGTTCGGGTATTGCTCCCGAGAAGTTGCGGAAGATCTTCGACCCCTATTTCACGACCAAGTCGGGACCGGATGAATCTGGCAAGGGGGGCACCGGGTTGGGTTTGTGTGCCTGCCGCAATATCATTCAGGCTCATCAAGGAAAAATTCGTGTCGAGAGCACCGTAGGCAAAGGGACTTCGTTCACAATCAAATTGCCATGGGAACGCCGAGTCGTGCCAGCATCAATACCCGTGGCCGTTCATCAAGCAGCGGGTGCAAACGTGATTTTCCCGCTGAACGCGATCTCTGCTGGTAACGCCAACGATCCAAATTGATTGAAACATTTAAAGTGGGTCTTAAAGCGGTCTTCCCATTAACCCTCTTCCGTCGCGGGCTCGCCCCGGCGGTGCGTAAACTGGCAGCTACGGCATTACCATCTTTCGAATCCATCAGCCCCCTATGTGGTGGCTAGGTCGCATGTCCCATCGGCAGTCCTGAAGGGACGGCATGCGAAAGCCACGGATGCCAATCCGTGGTTGTGAGTACAGCAACCTGTTTTCAGTCGCAACGCGACGACAGGCGGTTTCATCTGACTGACTATCCCCAGCGTAAACGCGTTTTCCTATTCGGGCTCGAATCGTTGCGTTGTGAACAATGGGCGATACATACCCTGAGAAAATTTGCGTTGATATGCTGGCGGCGTCCTGTGATCAAACGCCCTTTGGCTCTCCTGTCGTCGCTTCGCGACTTTCACGGTGTGTCTAATCCGTTCCCCGGACTGCCGTCCGGGGCTGTTACCTGTCATCCCTTCACGACCTGGGCACCCCAACCGGCTAAAGCAAAGCGGGATAACAAAATTCAAGTCGCGAGCCACACTCATGCTGAACATCGAAAGCAAACCTGGAACGCGACGTTGGAGTCCAGCATTCAGGCTGCGGAATCTGACAAACAGGTTTACGATTAGAAAAATAGCTAGGTGTTACCTGTCTAAATAATACTAAGAGCCTAACCCAAAACTGATCGAAATCATCAGCCGAAACGCGATAGCGTCCGGTTCGACTACATAAACCGGGGGCTAGTGCCCCACGGCTAATAGGTTCTGGGATAGGTTCTAAAGTTCACGTCATGAAATAGGCACAATTATCACTGACTGGGCTGACCCCGAAGAATCCGCGACCTAGTCCCGGTAGCGACGGCAGCGATTAGCCCACGGCGCGAGCCATGGGATATCTTATTTCCGGACATTGAGATCGGAGCCTCAATCGCTCCTGCTTTCGTAACGAAGACCCTGATCAATGGGGGATATTTTGCAAGCGACATGGCGACCCCAATTCAGAGTATCCTGGGCTCGTGTCTAAATTGGTTTTCGCGCGATGAGGGGACATCTGAGCGGCGGCAATCGGCGTTGGATGAGGCGATTGTCAGGTGAACTTTCTCCCCGATGTGAAAGCCTTTGAGGGGTGTTAGTCTTTGTTTCTGCGAGTTATTGCTGCAGCCAACCCAAGTTTCTTGTTAGAATAGATGTCACGCCGATTACAATCGATCGGGCCGCGTTTTCTGGGTATTTTATTTGAGTTAATTCATTGCGAGCAACAAGTCATGCTGACTACACCACTTTTGAGAATGCACCGAATGGTTTTCATACCGTGCTTGGTTTTGGGATGGTTGCTCACATTTGATCCCATAGTTTTGGGGCAAGAAGCAGAGAGTGTTACTTGGAATCGGTTTCGTGGTCCGAACGGATCGGGATTGGACGCATCGCAGGCATTGCCGGCTGATATGGCGCCCGATAAAGCTCGTTGGAAATTGAAGCTGCCCGGGACGGGGCACAGCAGTCCTGTGATTTGGGGGGACCATGTGTTTGTAAGCAGCGTGGACGAACAGAATCAATTTCACTTACAAGCCATTCACAGAGATTCGGGCGGGGAGATTTGGCAATGGACCACGAAGGTAGAGCCGCACCCCATGCATCGTCTTAATAAAATAGCGTCCAGTACCCCAACCACAGATGGAAAGCGCGTTTATGTACTCGTGCCCGCTGCCGAGAGTTTGCGTTTAGTGGCGATTGATATGCAAGGGAAGTTGGTCTGGGAACGGGATTTTGGAAGATGGGTCGCTCAGCATGGGTTCGGAACTTCGGCTGTTGTCTTGGAAGGCAAAGTGATTTTTGTTAATTCCCAAGAGGCGGTGCCGAGGCAGCCTGAACCAGGAACCAGCGAGATAATCGCTGTGTCCAGCGAAACCGGTGGGGATCTTTGGCGAACACCCATCGCCGGCGACCAAGCTTGTTACAGCGTACCCCTGCTTGGTGAGGACGCCC
>JBGSIY010000814.1:0-2774 GCA_041742275.1 Pirellulaceae bacterium
GGGCTGTGGAATATTTAGTCGAAAAAACTTTTTCGGGGCGTCGGTTTGCAATTATTGTCCGCTCGGTTAGGTCCTACTTGTTGCGTGCATCGAGGATCTGACTTTCATGTATAAATTGATATGATTTCTAGCGATGGGGCAAATCCTGTTGAAACGATGTCGCGCTCTGAATTACCTGGATGTACTGAATTTTGTTCGGATGATGCCCCGTTTTTTGTTAAACTGATGTGAATGATGGGGCAGGCATCAGTCCATAGTTAAATAGTACGTTATGGATGTGATACGTCGGTCTGAAAACAAAAACATCATCATCGTCAATGTGGGGACTTGCGTCGTTTAAGTCTAAAAACGGGACCCACTACATTGTTGAGCAGGGTCGATGATGTCCAAGGTAGCGATGCCGAAAATCCACTGGTACCACGTCGCTGCTAATTGGATATTTGGTTAGGTTTGTTGTGTGTTGAATGGTCTGTTTTTTAATGAAGCGAGGAATCAGATGAAGTACGTAATCTTTGTGTTCTGTTGTCTGGGGTTGCAAGTCACTACGGCAATCGCTCAACCGGCGAAAAACTTAAAAACGTTGATCGACGAAATTGAGACTGTTCGCCAGCAATTCGATCGCTGTTACTTCGAATCCTATGGTTACTCGGAGTATGACGAATTGGCCCTGAGTCACGATTTGGGCAGCACGGCTATTTACGAATGGAGAAAGATCGCCCGCAATGGCGTACATCGCTATTCCTATCGAAAAACTACTTCGATGCCTTACGCTAAAATCCAATATTCCCCGATGGTAAAAGTCTCCGTTTATGACGTTCAGACGAGTGATGTCATCGAAAACCGACGATTTTCGACTTCGCATGCCAAATCGCCGTCCTCCGAGTTAAACACCGTTTTTATGGCACTTGGTTGGCCGGAGGGGGACACCGTAAATGACCCCACTCGAATTTTGGTCCCTGAAATATTGAAACGAGATGATGCGGATTGGAAGGTAACTCTCGAACAGTTCAATAAACAGGAATGTTACGTTACCCGCTCGGAAAAACTGGCGATGACCTTGTGGTTTAACAAGACTTCAAAAATGCCGCTGAAGTACGAGTTCAACCACAGTCCCCTGATGCCCGCAAACAAGACCGTTGATTTCACGGACTATATCGATTTGAAGAAAGAGGGCATGCAGTTCCCTGGAAAAATAGTCGTCGCATGTGAATTGTTCGACCCCGCAGGCAAGCTGCTGGGCAATTCAAAAGTCACCATTGAAATTTCGAACCCTTCATTAGAACCCGATCCGAAACTGTTTAACCTGGAGATGCGAGAGGGCAATGTTGTTATTGAATAGGGCGAAGGAATCGAGCATTAAACTCAATAACTGAGAACAGATAGTTTGTCGAAATAAAAATTTGGAGCAGACATTTTGGATTAACCAAACCGGTGTGGTTTGGTGGCAAATGGCGTTCGTATGCGCCTAAAGACCTACATTCGGTTTACGCCATTTTCACCTTGCTTGGCGAATTTGTTGACAGGAGTCCTGGCAGGCAAAAATCATTGCTTGCTGAAATCAACGACGATACAAGCCAAAAAAAGCAGGCCTAAATATCGCGAACTGAGGTTAGAAGCCATTTTCTTACCAAACTGAATTCGGTTTAGGCGAAGGCCCCCCGTCCAACCGAGATAAACTCGATTGAAGGGGCGAGGGGTAGTGGTTCGGTTTCCGCGCCGTAGTGGTAAATCCTTTGCTCCACTGAGATGAACTCGGAGGGGGCTCGTTTTACTTGGGGTCCCGTTTGATTAGCAAGCTCGCCGCCGAGCTCGACTCGGGGGAAGCCCGGATTGCTCACTAGGTTTTCGTATCGGTAATCTGAATCGGGACATCGGTCCGATTTCGTATTCTTTTTTCAGCAACCCGATTTAGAGGCGAGCAGGGCGAACCAAGAACGTCGCTGGCACCTTTTCAGGGTGCAATGTCGGTGGCAACAGCCTTCCGGTGGTGTCGCTGCGTTCAACCACCGGCTAATGGCTAATAAACCCTATCGGGGTAAATCCAAAAGTTCTTTAAGAACAATTCATGCGGAAAAGCCCCGAAACAAAATTTCATTTTTTCAAATTATCCGGAACTTGTTTCCGGACAATTGCCCTAGGCCACTTTGCGAATGTCTTCGGGCGATCGGAAGTTTCCGGAGTTTTGGAACATCGGCGGCACTGCTGCGGCGATCTTGGAAGAGGGGGTCGCGAGTGCTCCGATCATGCCATCATCCATTCGCGACCATGAGTGGTGGTTGATCTGATCGATGATTTGTTCGGCGATTTCGACGTTCCTAGCCGCTTGATCTGCCGTAACCAGAGGATTGCGTTCTGTGGCAATCGCTTCTAACCAGTCCTGTTGTTCGGCGGCGATGGCATTGACGGGTTCGATTTGGCAAATTTCTTTTTCCAGCACTTGTGAAAATAGATTCTCTCGCACAAATGATTGCTGGGGCAACGGAAGATCGAGAAAGTCGACTTGTCGCTGTTGAATCCACTGGGGAACTCGGACGAGGCTGACAGAGTGTTTGGCCAAGTCGATCGCTGCAAATCCTTGTGTCCCAAAAATCTTTAACGAGCGTTCGTTTTCATAGCTGCAACGTGACGCCCTGAGATTGGCGACGCCTCCGCAGGCAAAATTCAAGCGGGCTTCGGCAATATCTTCTTGATGGCCCAATACGGCGATGCCTGAGCTGCGGGTTTCTTGCACAGGAGATTGGAACAGGGATTGAGCCAGGTCGATGTCGTGAATC
>JBGSIY010000815.1:0-1871 GCA_041742275.1 Pirellulaceae bacterium
CCGAGCCCCGAGAAAACGCCCGACGCAATTTTTTGCTCCAATCTGGGGCGAAAAATGACGACTAAGGCATTTGTAAAGACTCAACTTGTGGCCCGGCGGCACTTCTCGCAGTCGACTCCCTCGCCGCTTGAATCTTGCCCCAGGGAGTACCGGCCCATGGACTTTCGATCGAAAATTGTGACTTAGAATAAACACTGGTAGTTAGAATTACTCACCTTGTTTAAGATGGTAAGATAGCCAAATTGGACACCTGTTTTTCAAATTAAGAACCCATGATTCGTCAATCGCCAATTAAAAGTGCCAGTATCATTCCTGGGACAAAACCCAAATGCGCGTTATTTAATAATGTTCACTCGATGTCACGGCATGTGGCCTTGATCGTGGCCACGGTGATTCGCGAACGAAATTCCTTGGGGCAAAACGCGGTCTTAGCACTCCCGGCCGGCTCGACTCCCTTGAGCGTGTATCGCGAATTGATTCGGATGCATCGCGAGGATGGCTTGGACTTTTCGCGAGTGATCACTTTCAATCTCGACGAATACTACGGGATCTCGCACGGAGGATTGCAAAGTTACCGTCGCTGGATTTTGGAACACTTCTTGAATCATGTCAATATTTTGCCGGAGAACTCACATTTCCCCGATGGCACGCTGCCAATCAAAGAGCTCCCGGAGTTTTGCCGCCGTTACGAGACGGCGATTGCCCAAGCGGGAGGGCTCGATCTGGTCCTTCTCGGCATTGGCAGCAATGGACACATTGGTTTCAACGAGCCCTTCAGCCCGGCGGAAAGTCGAATGCGATTAGTGCAATTGGATCCAGCTTCACGTCGCGGTGCCGCCAGCGATTTTTTTGGGATCGATAATGTGCCAACCCAGGCACTCACAATGGGCTTGGGGACCATCCTCGAATCTCGCAAGATTCTGTTGATGGCCTTGGGGGAGCATAAGGCCAATATTATTCGCCAAACCGCTGAGGGTTCGACCTCCGAACGGGTCCCCGCCTCCTGTTTGAAAAACCACCCCGATGCGTTGTTCTTGCTGGATGAAGCCGCAGCCAATGAATTGACGGCTCAAAAGACACCTTGGAAAATGGGTCCCGTAGTGTGGGATGAACCGTTAACGCGTCGCGCCGTGATTTGGCTGTGCAAAAAAACCGAGAAGGCGTTGTCGAAACTGGAGGACGAAGACTTTCGCCAAAACGGCATGCATCAACTCTTGGAACAAAAGGGAAGCTCACTGCCGATCTGCAAGGCAGTCTTTAATCGACTACACCAAACGATCGTAGAGCATCCGGCAGGTACCGAACGAAAAAAGAAAATCATCTGCTTCTCCCCGCATCCCGATGACGATGTGATCAGCATGGGCGGAACCTTGATTCGCCTGAACCAGGACGGGCATGAGGTCCATATTGCTTACATGACAAGCGGCAATATTGCCGTGTTCGACCACGATGCTCAACGCGTCGCCGACTTGGTCGCCGAGTACAATCGGATGTTTGACATCGATCGCGAACGGAGTCTCCAGGTAGAACAGACCGTCAACACGGCATTGCGGACCAAGGCTGCGGGGGCGCCCGATATTGAAGCCGTGCGAAAAATCAAAGCTTTGATTCGTTGGAGTGAGGCCAAAGCCGGAGCGACCAAGGTCGGGTGCGAAGAACAAGCCTGTCATTTCCTCGACCTCCCCTTCTATCGCACTGGGACCATCGACAAGAACCCTTGGGGCCCCGAAGACGTGAAAATCATTTCCGACCTGATTCAGTCAATTCAACCGGATCAAATTTATGTGGCCGGTGACCTGTCCGATCCCCATGGCACCCATCGCGTGTGTGCCGAAGCTATTTTTCAAAGTCTGTTTGAAATCAAAGACGCC
>JBGSIY010000816.1:0-2163 GCA_041742275.1 Pirellulaceae bacterium
GGTCGTCCGACGAACCATCGGCAACGTGGACCGTAGCGTCCTCGGCCGGCGATGCCAGTCGGTAGGCAATCTTCCGATAATGAATGTTCGGTACGCTGATCACCAATTTGGACGGCCTCGGTTTGGATGGCCTCGGGAAGGCGACCGGTTCGCAGTCGCGCGGTGATTGCAGCGCGACGCTGAAACGACGCTGAAACACTGCCTGGCGGCGTCGGCAGTATCATCGGTCCTCTCCGTGGGCAGCGTTGCCGTCCCACGATTCTTGCAGTTCTAACCTCAAGAGAAACGAAGGATGCTCGCGATGGGATTCACGAATCTCACTGTTGGCCAACAATTGGCGATACATGGCAGCGCATTCGATTTGGGTTGGATGGTTGCGAATGGCATGGATACGGGGGTCGAAGGGAGTGTCACTCCCCTTGGCCGCATCCACCGTCATCGCGCCGGTGATCATCGCCGAGCGGAAAGTTCGTTCCGTCTGATAGAGCGCCGCCAGAGCGATGGCGGTTGAGACTTGGGTGCCATTCAGCAAGGCGAGTCCTTCCTTCGGTCCCAGTTCCAGGGGAACGATTCCGGCGCGGTGCAAGGCGACCGACGCATCGAGTTCTTCGCCATGTTGTCGAATGCGGCCTTCGCCAATCAAGGCCAAACTCATGTGGGCCAAGGGGGCCAAATCGCCACTAGCGCCCACCGAGCCCTTGCTGGGGATGCAGGGCAACAGGCCTGCGTTGAGCATCGTCACGAGAATTTGAATCACTTCGCGGCGAACACCTGAAAAACCGCGGGCGAGGCTGCTTAGTTTTAGGAGCATGATCAAACGGACGATATCATCGGCCAAATTTTCACCACAACCCGCCGAATGGGAACGAACGAGGTTGACCTGAAGTTCCGCCAATTTATCTTTCGAGATTTTTTGATTGGCCAGCAAGCCGAAGCCGGTATTTAATCCATAAACGGTATCACCACGTTCGATCAAGGTCTTGACGACTTGGTGAGACCGGTCGATGTCGTCCCAACAGCCATCGGTCAGTTCGATCGCTTGACCATGAAAGAAGAATTTCGACAGCAGAGCGTGTGTAAGATGACCAGGTTGAACTTTCAGCATAGGGTACTACAAAAAATAAAATGTGAGTGAAAGAAATAATAGAGCAAGGAGCCCTGGTTTAGGAACTGTCCCGTAATAAGATCACGTTTTTAAAATTAGCCGGAGTGCTTTAGCACCCGGTTTTGCAGGGAACCGGACGCTATTGCGTTCCGGCTAATCCGGGAACTTATTTCCCCACAATCACTTAGTTGATCATCGGGAGATCGAGCCCTTTTTCACGGGCACAATCAATGGCGATGTCGTAACCCGCGTCGGCATGTCGCATGACGCCCGTGGCGGGATCATTGAACAGGACGCGAGCGATACGTTGATCGGCCTCGGGTGAGCCATCACAACAAATCACGACCCCTGAATGTTGTGAGAAGCCCATACCGACACCGCCACCGTGATGAAGCGAGACCCAAGTCGCGCCACTGGCCGTATTGAGTAGAGCGTTGAGCAGCGGCCAATCGGAAACGGCATCCGATCCGTCCTTCATAGCCTCGGTTTCCCGGTTGGGGCTGGCGACCGAACCGGAATCCAAGTGGTCACGCCCGATCACAATCGGTGCGGAGAGTTCGCCTGTGCGCACCATTTCGTTGAACGCGAGACCCAATCGATGGCGATCGCCCAGACCGACCCAGCAAATCCTCGCCGGGAGACCTTGGAACTGAATCCGCTCGTGAGCCAAGTCTAGCCAGCGATGGAGGTGGGGATTGTCTGGTATCAGTTCTTTGACCTTGCGATCCGTAGCGTAGATATCTTCGGGGTTCCCCGAAAGCGCAGCCCAACGAAAGGGTCCGATGCCATCGCAAAATAACGGTCGAATGTATGCCGGAACAAAACCTGGAAAATCGAATGCGTTGTGCACGCCCATTTCCAAGGCCATTTGGCGAATGTTGTTACCGTAGTCGACAACGGGGATTCCTAATTTCTGGAAACCCAACATCGCCTCGACGTGAACGCTCATCGATTTTTTTGCGGCCTGCACAACTTCGTCGGGGTTCGTTTTGCGTCTCTCGGCGGCTTGTTCCAGGCTCCAGCCGAGAGGGAGGTAGCCGTTTAAGGGGTCATGTGCC
>JBGSIY010000817.1:0-3411 GCA_041742275.1 Pirellulaceae bacterium
ACGTGGCCAACGCATCATTTTCCGAAACGTCCCCCCATTCCGAGCCCCCAAGTTGCCAGGTCCCCAAGCCGATTTCCGAAACGTTGCCTTGATTTCCAAACTGACGGTAGTTCATGATTTGCTGCAACCCAGAGTAAATGAAAAACAAACTGATTTTTGCGGATAACCAATCATGACATTTTTTGAACTCGCCGTAAATCGCTTGAACATTAATGGAAATGTAAACGCACAGGATTGCTTCGCGGCCTCATACCACGCGCTGAGACAACTTATCGAAACCCCCGCCGGCCGCACACTCCTCATGCCCAGATTGTCGCTATACTTAGGACTAACACCACTTTCCAGGCACATTACTACAGTCACATTACGATCACATTTAATTTCTGTAAACAATGGAACGTGGTCGGCAGCGAATCACTGAGCCCGCAAATGATTTTTTTCTTGATTTATTTACGAGGATTGATAAGACGTATGCTTGGCAACCAAAACATCGATGCGCGTGAACGTCTGAGGTCCCTCACTGTGGCCCACTGTTGGAGCGACCTCGTTGGCCGAACAAGATCCAGGATGGATGAATGCCGGGGCAAGTCCGCCAGAATTTACATCTTTCTCGCCGGTTTATTTGTCATGCTGGGGTGGGTGGCACCCATTTTGGGTCAAGTCGAACGATTAGAATTAGGAAAACGTCTTCGTCGATTCGAGCAGGGTTGGCAAGAGGCACCCGAGTCGTTGCGAATCAAATCAACGCCCAGCATGCAAGCAGCAGTGACCGATTTTTTCAGCTTAAAACTTCAAACGGCAGCCCGTAATCTCGACGCCGCTTGGTTTGCCGTACGAGCCGAAGCTGCTCCATCGGATGGGGAGCTTGCGCTGGTTCCCTTTCGCCTCCAAGTCACTCCATTGGTGTGTGATACAACCCATCAAGAATTGCGGTGCCAGTTGCTCCCGTTTTACATGGTCCCGTCTGAACTCCCCGAGGAGGCCCAGGTGCATTTGACGATTCGGCGCACGAGCGACGGAAGTTCAGGGCCGAAGCAAGAGCCGGTTTGGCAGCAAACGGTGAGCTGGGGCGCCTTGGTTGCCGAAGGCGGTTTTAAGATCGAAATGGCGGAATTTGGCTCAGGTGATTTTGTCGTCAACGCCGAAATCACTTACGCAGACGGTTCGCATTCATTATTACCGACGATGATCAGTCGCATCGACAAGTTGGAAGAACGGATGGCCGAATTGGAGAGGCAGTATCGCCAGCGGGATCAATTTGCCATCGACACCGTTCGCGCCACATTGGGAGACCAATGGGAACGAATCAAATCCCTTCGCGAGGGCCAGATTCCCGAGTCGGATGTCCCTGCCTCGCAGATTTTGACCTTCTGCGAGTCGTTATTGGAGCAGAAAGAACGACCCCAAGATTTGCTGTGGCATGTGGCTCAGCGCCAGGATCTCTGGGTTTCGCTAGCCCAGGGTCGCCAGCGGGTGCCTGTTCGACTGCGTGCGCCCGAAATGGCGATGGCTCCGACAACAGGTCTTCCGGTTTTGCTTTTGTTCCATGGGGCGGGGGGAAGTGAGAATATGTTTTTTGAAACGTATGGTGCCGGCGGAGCTGTGCGGGCGGGATTGAAACGGGGGTGGCTGGTCGTCGCACCACGTCTAGGATTCACGGGGATGAGCTTGGATTGCGGGGAAATGTTAGACTCGCTGGAGATGCTATTTCCTATTGATCGGAGCCAAGTCTACTACCTAGGGCACTCGATGGGCGCTGGCCAAGTCGTGCAGCAGGTTGGCCTCGATCCGACATTACCTCGAGCCGTCGCAGCCATTGGAGGCGGCAACCGCCCCCGAAACGGAGCCGCCTTGGCGGCGGTTCCCTGGTTTATTGCAGCCGGCGAATTGGACTTTGGACGCAATGGCGCGAAAGGATTAGCACAAGGCCTAAAGCAAGCCGGAGGGGAACGGATCGAGTACCGTGAGTATCCTAACGTCGAGCATATGGTGATTGTCCAGGCGGCCCTCGATGCGGCATTTGCGTTCTTTGATCAAACGTTAGCCGACAAATAAATCGTTTCGATCATTGGTTGGATAGTGAAACCGTGCCGGCGTTTACGAATCTGGTTTGATTCTGCCTCGTGCAAGTTCCTGGGATGGGATGAAGCAGAGTTGATTTTCTGACAACGTTGATTTTCTGACAACGGGGTGTTCGTTGGTGAAGACGACCTGTCTGATTCCTTTGGATGAGACGTTGCAACTGGAATCCAAGGCTAGGGTAGGGTGGGGGATTTGAGCAGCACTCCGTTTGCGTTGGTTCCGACGTGTGACATCAAACCATCGGCTCTTATTTGGCCTGGCGTAAAATCTACTTCTTGGCCAAAACGACAGCCTGACAAGATGTTTCAACCTGAGCAGCAATCACGCACTTGTTTTTTGGTTGGCTCGATGAGATCCGTATTCGGATGTCAATCGGCTTAAAACCATGAGGCTCGTTGATTACCGTTCGAATTCGCTCATTTGAGTTCTTATAATCGGGGCGATGAGGATACCTGGAAAACCAAGAGTGCATTCTCCGAAGGCCACCGATCACATCATAACACGGGAATTGATGATGCGAGGTGATCGAGGTCAAGATGGTCGTTTACCATGATCGCCAGCCCCAAGGCTCACCGTGTGGCAAGCAGCGACCGTCCATCGAACGAGTTGGCACGTGCCGAATTTTTTCGTTCCATGGATGGCGCTGCAAAGGTCGAGGTCATGCGGGTGACTTTGCACCGCAGTCCGAATATCTACCTATTTAGAAATGGAAATGTCGTCGTCATTGCCGAGTTCTCCATCCGGACCCCTTGACGTTATCTTTGCTTTGTCCGTAGTCACGTCAATGTCATAGCTGTATGGCCGGCCCCACACGTCGTTGTGGTTGTCTTGTGCGAGGTAAGGCCCCTTCCAATCGGACTCTGACATTCCTTTTGGCAGGGAGTACAAGTGTTCTAGTTTCGCAGGTAAATGTCCCAATTGAATTTTGTAAATTTCGCATGCACGTTCCAAAGTCTTCATTTGGACCATAACCTGGCTCCGCAAAACCTTTAGCTGGGCATCACGTAAGATGGATGGTTCTGGCTCCTTATCTTTCTGTTCTGTTTTCAAGTCTAGGCGATTTGTTGGGCTCAGGAGCACGCGAGTCAGTGTCTTGTTCTGATCAACCCAGTACAAAATATTGCCATCATCATTCTGTGCGGCATTGATAAATTTTGTTAGTTTTTGCTCGCCCGACGAAGCGAGACTGTCGATGCCAAGGCAAGTAATTTTACGTGGCTGTGGTTGCTCGATTCGATTTGTTGGTAAAGCCATGACGTTTTCCAATGGTATACTGGCATCCTGGGCTAGCGAGAGTTGCGGTACCAGAAAAAAGACAGCCAAATCAAC
>JBGSIY010000818.1:0-4939 GCA_041742275.1 Pirellulaceae bacterium
CCCAGGCAACAGAATTGGTAGATGCGATCGAGGCGACGTTGGAACAAAAGCCGGTCGCGGTCCCATTCACGTCGGCTGTAGGATGTTTGATTGGAAGAAACAAAAAACCTGAGTCTCAAACCGATATTACCTATGCCAGCCATACGGCCGCAATCTTGAACGATCATTGTGTCCGCTGTCATCGCGAGGGCCAGATTGGACCTTTTGCCTTGGATAATTATGCCGACGCCGCAGCGTGGTCTGATATGATTGCCGAAGTGGTACGAGAGCAAATCATGCCGCCGTGGCACGCCGATCCCGAATTTGGGACTTTTGCCAACGATTGCTCGCTTTCTCCGGAAAACAAAAAGACCTTGCTGAGTTGGATTGATGCAGGTTCACCCGAAGGGGATGCCACGACGACCCCGGTATCACCGGAGTTTATGAGCGGTTGGCAATTGCCGCGGGCCCCCGATTTCACTTGCAAAATCACTGAGCGACCGGTGCAAGTCCCCGCCACCGGCGATGTGCGCTACAAGTATTTTATTCACGATCCCAAATTTACCGAAGACAAATGGGTCAGTGCCGCAGAACTTCGACCAGGCAATTTAGAAGTCGTGCATCACATTCTTTGTTTTATACTTCCACCCGGGGCGACAGAATTGGAACAAGAACTTGACGGTTTCCTCGTGGGTTATGTTCCTGGAATGCTGCCTCCTCAACCGCGTCAGGGATACGCCAAACGAATCGAAGCAGGCTCCAAATTCGTATTCCAAGTTCACTATACGCCCAACGGTCGCAGCACAACCGATCACGGGGATTTGGGCTTGGTCTTCGCGGACCCTGCGGAGGTAACGCATGCCGTGGTGACAACGTGCGCAGTCAACCCTCGAATCAAAATCCCGGCTCACGCCGCCAACCATGCCGAAGAGGCTTGGAATCGAGTGCCCCTTGGCAACTGGGAAATTTTATCTCTGATGCCTCATTTGCATTTGCGAGGCAAGGCGTTTCGGTACGAAGCCGTTTACCCTGGCGGGGATCGGGAAGTCCTTTTGGATGTCCCGCGCTTCGACTTCAACTGGCAGACGTCTTATCAATTGGCTGAAACCAAAACAATTCCCGCAGGCACAAAAATCTACTGCCTCGCCGTTTACGACAACTCAGAAGGCAATTTGAGTAACCCGAAACCCGACGTCTTAGTCCGATGGGGAGACCAAACTTGGGAAGAAATGATGGTCGGTTATTTTGATGTGGCCATCCCCAAGGACGAAGCCGCACAACTAAATTTAAGTCGGCGATAACCCCCTAAACCGACTATTTAAGTCGCGTCGCACACCCATCGATAGTTAAAATCGAAGCGAATTTGAGCCGTAGCGGTTGACCGCGACTCATTTTTTCGTGAAATTTAAAGACAGGGCAGGGTACTCTGGAAAACAGGGCCCTGCTTCGTCGAGTGCCGCTGTCCCATTTAAAAGGGGAGCGGTGCATTCACGCTCTAGCATTTCGCTCGGCGAATTCGTTGCCAGCGATCGAAATAAATAATCGACCATTTAACAAAACCAGGGAGTCCATCGATGAGCACCTCCAGTGTTCCCAATTCAGAGGCCACCGGCCAACTCAAGCGCGACCCATTGCGTTTGATCGACGTCGACCATGTAAAATTTTTGGTTGGCAACGCCAAACAAGCGGCTTATTTTTACGCTCAGAGTTTCGGGTTCGAAATCGAACAAATCTCCGATCTAACGACAGGCTCGCGAGACGAAGCCGCCTATTTACTGACTCAAGGCAATATTCGTTTTTTGATATCAACGGGGTTGACCCCGGACCATCCGGCCAATCAAGAAGTTGCCCTCTATGGCGATGGAATCCAAGACATCGCCTTCACCGTCGATGACGCCGAGGCCGCCTATCGTGAAGCGTTGAAACGGGGAGCCCAATCGGCCTATGAACCCCGTGAGACCACCGACGATTCGGGCACCGTGGTCATGGCGGGAATTAAGGCGATGGGACGTGTCGTCCATTCTTTCGTCTCTCGTTCGGGGGAATACCAGATGGACAAGGTCAAACAACGGGGCGTGTTCCTACCCAAATTTAGAATGACCGACGATTTGGAAATCAACCGCTACAACCAACAAAACCCCGTCGGCCTGTTTTACGTCGACCATTGCGTGGCGAACGTTGAGCTGGGCAAAATGAATTACTGGGTTGACTGGTATTCAGAAATTTTAGATTTCAACCTATTCAAAACGTTCGACGATAAAGACATTTCCACTGAGTATTCGTCGCTTATGTCCAAGGTGATGGATTCCGGACGCGAACTGATTAAAATCCCCATCAACGAACCCGCTCCGGGGAAAAAGAAGAGTCAAATTCAAGAGTACTTGGACTGGCACAACAACACCGCCGGCATTCAACACTTGGCTCTCTTAACCAAAGACGAATTGCATACAGTGGATCGACTGCGAAAACGTGGTGTTGATTTCTTGAGAATTCCCGATGAATATTATCGATCCGTTTGGGATCGAGTCGGTGAAATCAAAGAATCGAACGAAGAGGTCAAAGATTTGCGAATTTTGGTGGACCGCGACGACAAAGGATATTTGTTGCAAATTTTCACCAAGCCGTTACAAGACCGGCCGACTTTGTTTTTTGAGATCATTTGCCGCCGAGGGAGCGAGAGTTTTGGCAAGGGGAATTTCAAGGCTTTATTTGAGTCCTTGGAACTGGAGCAAGATCGCCGTGGCAATCTCTAAGTTCTGATTGGGAGAGAACGAAGATTCCGAATCGGCGTTATTGATCTCTAAGACGTGGGAAACAGGAAAGATGAAGGCGGGTCCTGGGAGATTTGCTCCCGCGACCCGCTGTTTTATACGAGTGTACCAATTGTTTTTTGAGATCTTACTCCCCGGAAAGGTCGTTCGCTTCTAGCAATAACCTCTCCCTGAGTTGTCCGGACAATATCAACTCTTGGCCTATACCGGTCCCCCTGGCGGGTCAACAATTTTTTTGGCGGAATCGGGTTGGCAGCAATCGTGCGTTCCATTCAGGTCGCCCGAGGTTTTCGTTTGACCGACCAAGCTGAAAATGCCAAGGTGATCGCTAGAAAAATAGCGATCGTTGCGATGACTCCCGGAAACCAGATTTCCGCCGACGTTACTCCATCAGATTGGTCCGCATGATGCCCCGTGCTTTCGTAGGGCCACAATTTGACAACGGCGCCTAGCATCAATCCAAACATAACACTCAGTGTCCCTGAGGGACGGGTGGCAAATAGCCATCGAAGCAATTTTGAAAAACCCAATAAACCCGTTAAACAGCCCAAGCCAAACACAAGACAGACGAGCAGATTCTCCATTAGATTTTCAAATTTCAAAAGGGATTTGGCCGTTCCCATCAGGGGCTCGTAAATCCCCATAACCATCAACATCAAAGCCCCACTGATTCCGGGCAGAATCATAGCGCAAATCCCGACCGCTCCACACAAGAATATAAACCACAAAGGTGGTGACTCGGCAAGTCGACCTGGCAGCATCGACAGGCCCGCAGCTAGAACAAAACCGATTCCCATCAATACAATTTGGGGCAATTGGACCGGCCCATTGCTCCGAATCGAGGCAAATACATACCAGGCAGAGCCCAATACCATGCCGATGAACGCTGACAGAACGTAAGGACGGAAGAGAGGCGAGTCCAATAGGGATTTGATGGTGAATGTCGAGACGGCAAAACCGCAAAAAATCCCAAAAATTAAAAACGCCAAAAATCGAAAATCAATGTGCTCCCCAGCTTGCCGATATTTGCGGCCGAGTAACAGACTTAAAAATTCGGTGTCAAAACGGCTGATGGCTCGAATCAGCCTCTCATAGATCCCTGTGATGAGCGCCACGGTGCCTCCGGAAAAACCCGGCACGACATCGGCAGCCCCCATCCCGACCCCGCGCAGCCAAACGGAAACGGGGTTCATATCAGACTCGGTCACTTCAGAAGGCACTTTTGATGATTTCACGACTGCTCAAACAAGTTGAACTATTTTTATTAATTACTATTAATTACTAAAGTGTAACAAGAGTTCTCTTGATGTTATGTGTCAAAAGTGCACAATAGAACTCGTTTGCCAAGGCTTAACCGAACGGAAGGGGTCGCAGTTGTGCCTTTAGAGCAGAATAAGTTGTGTTCGCCGGTCTTGCAAATGCTAAGTCCCGCGAAAATCAATTTATTTTTAGAGGTGATTCGACGACGGGATGACGGCTATCACGAACTTGATACCGTGATGACTCGCATCTCGTTGTTTGACAATATGGTTTTTGAACTCCGCGAAAATGAGATTTCATTGGAGCTGGAATGTGATCCCTCTGTCGACGCGGCGTTGTTACCGAGAACTTCCGAAAACTTGGTTTTCAACACCTTAAATTGCCTTCGACAAATCAGTGGAGTGTCCTCCGGCATGAGGGTGAAGCTCTACAAACGCATTCCGATGCAAGCCGGGCTGGGTGGTGCTTCTAGTAACGCGGCGACCGCCTTGATCGCGGCGAATCGGATCTGGGGTCTCAACTGGCCAGTTCACCAGCTGAATTCGGTAGCTAAACGCTTAGGTAGTGATATTTCCTATTTTCTTTATCCAGGGACGGCGGTTTGCAGCGGTCGCGGGGAACTCGTAAATCCCATTAACGATGCGGATTACGGCATTCCCCTTGTGGTGTTAAAGCCCCCTGTGGGGTTTAGTACAAGACAGGTCTTTCAAGAAATTGAGCTGGCCAAGGCACCCTATCAAAGTGGCGATGTCTTGGAGGAAATGCGTGCCGGTGGATCTGCACGCCTTGCTCGAGCCATGTTTAATCGATTTACAAAGACCACCAATACATTGTCGCCTTGGGGAACGAGGTTGAGCGAAGAGTTGGAACGGGAAGGGGCCTTGGCGTTCCAGGTGTCGGGTTCGGGTTCGTGCTATTTTGGATTGTTT
>JBGSIY010000819.1:0-3195 GCA_041742275.1 Pirellulaceae bacterium
TTGCTTCCCTCCTGAGCTTGTTGCAATCGCGCCGTAAATTTAAAACTATGACCGGGTACAACTCGGTCATCATGGTCGGCCGTGGTGACCAATGTCGGTGGGTAAGCCACGCCATTTTTGATGTTATGGTAGGGCGAGTAAGCATAGAGAGCTTGAAATTCTTCGGCAGAGTTGCGGCTGCTCCCATAATCATCGACCCAAAACCGGCCTGCGGTGAACTCTTGAAAACGCAACATGTCCATCACACCGACTGCGGGAAGGCAGGCGCCGAATAAATCTGGGCGCTGAGTCATGCAGGCCCCCACCAACAGGCCACCATTGCTACCGCCTTGTATTCCTAAATGCTGATTGCTGGTGTATTTGTTTTCAATCAACCATTCTGCCGCAGCGATAAAGTCGTCAAACACATTTTGCTTTTTTGTTTTTGTCCCCGCGGCATGCCACTCTTCGCCGTACTCCCCGCCCCCTCGTAAGTTAGCCACGGCCAAGACGCCTCCCATTTCCATCCATTGCAGCCGGGCTACTGAAAACCCGGGCGTTAGCGGAATGTTGAACCCTCCATAACCATAGAGCAGCGTGGGGTTGCGTCCGTTGAGCTCCAGACCTTTTTTGTATGCCAGAAACATGGGAACGCGGGTTCCGTCCTTACTGGAATAGAAAACCTGTTTGACCTCATAGTCCTCCGGATTAAAACTCACGTTGGCCGATCGCAGTAAACGACTTTCGCCCGTCGCTAAATCGTAGTGATAGATGCTGGGTGGGAGATTGAAACTGGAGAAGGAATAAAAGGTTTCTTGATGGTCTCGGCGCCCTCCGAATCCGGAGGCTGTTCCCAAACCGGGAAAGGCGACCTCCCGCACAAAGGCACCTGTCAGATCAAACAATTTAACTTGCGTGGTAGCGTCTTTTAGGTACTGGCACATCAGATAATCGCCGACCAGCCCGGCACTGACTAGCGTCTCCTTCGCTTCGGCAACTACAGTTTTCCAGGTCGCCTCCGGTTGCGAAACATCGATTGTCAGAACAGCCCGCTGTGGTGCTTGCAAATCGCTTTTGAAAAACAGCGTCGTTCCTTCATTTCCCAGGAAGGTGTACTCGTTGTCAAAATTGTCAATTAAGGTAACCAGTTTACTATTCGGGTCGCTCAAATCCCGATACATGACTCGGTATTTTTCGGCAGTTCCCTTCCAGACTGTGATTACCAAATAGTGGCCATCCTCGGATACTTCGGCATTGAAGCCCCAGGTTTCGTTTTCGGGATCCTCATGAATCAGCTGATCGGCTTCTTGGGGATCCCCCAAGCGATGGTAATAAACCTTTTGATTCAAATTCAAACTCTGAAACGCTTGGCCCTCCTCGGGAGCTGCGTAGCGGCTGTAATAGAATCCTTTGCCGTCGGGAGTCCACGAGGGCTGTGTGAATTTTGTCCATTTGATTTCGTCGGGCAACAACGAACCGTCTTCGGCATTCATCACATGCCAGGTGCTCCAATCGGATCCACCTTCGGACGTTGCATAACACAACAGTCGACCATCGTCGCTGAAGGCCATGCCACCCAGCGCGATCGTTCCCTCTGCGGACCATTGATTGGGATCGATTAAAACGCGAGGTTCCCCGTTCAACGAATCCATTTGATAAAAGACGCTTTGATTTTGTAGGCCGTCGTTTTTGAAATAGTAGTAACGATCTCCCGCTCGAAAGGGCGCTCCGTATTTTTCGTAGTCCCACAACTTCGTAAGACGTGCCTCGATCTCGGCGCGATAGGGCAAGTGAGCCAGGTAATCTTTGGTCACGGCATTTTGAGACTCAACCCAAGCCTCGACGTCGGACGAAACTCGTACGTCATCTTCCAGCCACCGAAAGGGGTCCGCGACCGGGATTCCAAAGTAATCGTCGACCTGTTTAACTTGGTTGGTTGCTGGATATTTTAATTCTTGGGCCATGCTGGTTTCAAAAAACAACGGTGCACTTGCTAGTAGCGTGATCGTCCATGCGAGGGGTCTCATCACAATTTCTCCGGTTCTTTTGGCTTTATCCTTCGACGCGCGATGCTGATGGAGTCATTAGAATCCATGATAGCAATTCCTTCAAAGGGTCCTGAACGCTAGCGAACGGGATTCTGGACACCGTTTCTGGCGTTAGAGTTCCTGCTTTTTTCTGCGGAATTCTATTTTAGCAACGAAAGGAAATGCCTTCTCGCCGATGATTCAAAGGATGGCATCGTTCTAATTTTCGGAGTATGTGATGAAATTTCAACTTGGCTTATGTCTTCTGGGCATAATTCTTGCTGGATCCCCTGCCCTCGTATCTGCGCAAGGGAAAGTTCAATCTAGTAACGCCCATCAGTTCGACCCTGCCCTGATCGAATTCGATTTGATCGCGGACAAAAATTCCTCGGGACCATTGCAGCCGTTGCTATCGGGTCCGAGTACTCAGGAAGGGACCACAAAAAAGACGATGCCCCAACCAGGTTCGTCCCAAGGGAGCATGGAATTGAGCCCTCTCAAATTGGAAGTTGGCTACCCCGATTCCATCATTTTAAACCAGACCGCCGAAGTCCGTGTCAAAATTAGCAATCCTACTAACACCGATGTGCGCGAAGCCAAACTAATTCTCGCGTTGCCCAAGCATGTTCGATTTTCCGGAGCGGTTCCCGAACCGGTCTCGGTTTCGGAAAAGCAGATTGAATTCGTTCTGCTCGACCTATTTGCTCACCAAACTTCCGAAGTTGTGATTCGCGTCCTGCCGATCGACAAAAATCCGATTTCTTTTGACACCGAATTGCAAATCGTTAATCGCGAAAAAGTTGAGATCCAAGTCAAACAACCCGTTCTATTACTGAGTTCCAATGGGCCGAGACGTTTGGTCATGGGCGACAAGGCTACTTTTGAAGTTGAGGTGACTAATATCGGTGACGGTTCCGCTAAGAACTTCACCCTTAAACCAGAACTTGGCCAAGGCGTGGTGCTCGATCGCAATACTGAGTTGTCGATTGCCGAATTGAAATCGGGCGAGAGTCGAATTTTCAAATTGCCTACTTCTGCCTCGATGCCCGGTCCCGCCAATATCAAGTTTCAAGCAACTGCCGATGCTGCCGAGGTGAAGACCTCTGAAGTGGGCTTTGTGGTGATCAAACCCGAATTGGAAATGGAAGTACTGGGTCCTAAAACCGGTTTCCTCGGTCAAAAGAGCATT
>JBGSIY010000820.1:0-2173 GCA_041742275.1 Pirellulaceae bacterium
AATCCCTCTCCATCCGCTTTTTGATTTCGTGGCGTCTCGCATGGTCTCCCCTGATTTAGCAGAAATGACGTTATTTCCACGGGTTTCATGATTGATTTGCGAATCATCGCAATGGGTCGCGTGAGACTGCGGCGCACTGAGTGCGCCTTTATCTGCGCCGCATTCTGTTAATTGGCTTTCTGCCGATGCTGGACCGCTTAGCCGAGCAAGTCAACTGCATTTACAAAAGGTATTTCGATCATAGTGATGTCGAAGGCACGGCAGGGTTGGTTGGGCTCGATGAGATTAAAGAAAACGGTTGGAACCTTAACATTCCGCGATACATCGAGCCCGTCATAGAAGATGAAACAATTACAGTCGCGAAATCGATCGAGAACTTGAAATCAAGTATGAAGGCTGCCTATGAAGCCGATGGCAAATTGAGAAGACTAATAAGCGAGCATGGCATGATGAAGTGAAATAATATTGCCCGCGAATATCGCCAATTCACGCGAATCAGAGTTCGTCTGGTATTGTTTGTGACTGAATTTCATTCGCGTCTATTTGCGTGATTAGCGGGCAAACCTGGCTTTTCAAACACATGACACATCGCACTCAATTCAAACTCGAAAGCTACCTCTGAGGCGCAGCAGTGATGCTGAGAGGATACGAGAGTACGAGGCCCCATGTTCATTAAATCACGTTGTCTTCAAATCGAGTTTGGCTATCACTTGAGATGAACCGCGACTGCGCGCCAACGTTACGTCCGACCTATTTCCACGCTGATTTATGATCGAACAACAGTTTGCTGTAGTCCCGGTTATGTTCAGGCCGAGGCATCTGGGGTATTCTAAAAACGGATAAAAAATGAGTCGACTCGTTTACCTAACTTGGGTGTCCATCATCAGGATGGCCAACGAACTCCCATCAAGAAAGAATCATGCCCGTGCCACGATATTATGACATCACTGTTGCAACGCATCCTGAGTTGCCCGTTTGGCCGGGTGGACCTTCATTTCAGCTTTGGCAGTCGGCCACCATGGCCAACGGCAGCGTTTGTAACGTTTCGAACTTGACCATGTGCGTCCACACAGGAACCCATATCGATGCTCCGTTGCATTTCGTCGATCAAGCTGGGACAACCGCTGAGATTCCTTTGGAACAATTGATCGGGCCTTGCCATGTCGTTTCGTTATTGGGCCGCGAACAGATCACGGCCGCCGACCTGATTTCCCTTAACATTCCTCCGGAAACCAAAAAGCTAATTTTTCAAACCGACAATTCGCGACTCTGGGAAAATCCCGCACATGCATTTTATGAAAATTATTGCGCCTTGACCGCTGACGCTGCGGAATGGTTACGTGATTTCGGCGTCCACCTGATTGGGATTGATTACTTGTCCGTCAGCTTATACCGCGATCCCCCGGAAATCGTGCATCGCATTCTCTTGGAGGCCAACATCGTTTTGTTGGAAGGGCTTAATTTGACAGATGTCCCACCGGGTCTCTATCGCGTTTTTTGCTTGCCTTTCAAGATTTTGAATTCGGACGGTTCCCCAAGCAGGGTGGTTTTGGAAGAGATTTAAAGAAACTCGCCGCATTCGGATGCCGGCAAACAAGAACCCAAAAATCTGAGTCAACACTCTGATTGAAACGTCATTTGTGAGAACCTGCCAATTCAAACGTCCTGAATTTTTCTCCATTTAAATGCCACTTGAATCGATCCAATTCTCAAATTCAACCCGCGCAATTTAGACGTGGTTCTGCATCTGGAATTTAAGTCCTGTGCAAAGAATACCCGAAGCCTCGGTCCATTTTTTCACCTCAGTCGTTTTTTTCCAGGCCGAAACTGTTCGCCCGCACCTTACCAACAATCGTTAGGAGGGTCGATACGGCAAAGGGACGCGCGGTTTTCTTCACTTGAATTTGTGGAAGATATGCCTCTGGGAGATACGCAAACTATGCCTGCGGACGTTGCCTGTCCGAAGGCCAACGAATGTGAACCAATTCAGTCTATAGGGAGAGTGTCGATTCTGCCAGAAGCAACGTCGGGAATACGATTGTACCGTAGGTTCATCCGATACCTTCAGATGAGCCATCCGGTTTTGATCTCGTTCTCTAGCGACATTCGCAATAAACCCAGCTCAAGCAGAATAATCGCCATATCCACTACGGTTTAACAACCTATCATCGCT
>JBGSIY010000821.1:0-3495 GCA_041742275.1 Pirellulaceae bacterium
TGTACGGCTAAAGGTCGTCGATTTTTCGATTACGGGACGCGCGACACGATAAGCGGCAATGGCGGAATCGAAATCATTTTGTTTGAAGGACGCTTCGGCCAGCATGTAAAGACCATCGGCATACAACGGACCGGATGGGAACTGATCGGTTTGTTTTTGGAACTGATTGCGAGAATTGACAAAATCCTCCAGGCGATAATGGGCCCATCCCATGCGATAAATGGCTTTTTCTTGTAACGCACTGGGACCGTGTTTGGCCGCCAATTCATAGGCCTTAATCGCTTCCGTATAATCTTGGGCAGCGTAGGCCCGTTCGCCCAATTGAAAGTGAGCGTCGGCCCCCATGGGTGTTTCGCCATACTGGTCGGCCAGAATCTTAAATTGTTCGTTGGCGGCCTCAACCTCTTGGGCTTGTTGCAACACCCACGCCAGTTCGTAACGAACATTCAATTCGATGCCCGCCGCCTCCGGTGCCTGAAGCAATTGCATGAAAATGGTTTTGGCCGAATCCCAGTTTTGATTTGCCACATGGATCAAGCCAAGTTCATATTGGGCGTCGATCGCCAGAAGTTCGTTTGCAGGTTTGGCTAAAATCTCTTCGATCAATGCTTGAGCCGTTTCGAATTGTTTGTTGGATTTCGCGACCGTCGCCAGACCGAGTCGAGCCTTGTTGGCCAGAACCAGGTCGTCGCCGGCGGTGGACAGTGTGGATTGAAAGGCCAGTTTGGCGGCTTCCCAGTCCTGTTTGTCAACGGCGAACCAGCCTTGTTTCAGTTGGGCATAGCCGGAGTAAACTCCTGACGTTTCGAGTTTGCTGATTTTTTCAAACGTCGCAGCTGCTTGATCGCGGTTATCGGTTTTCGTGAAATGTTCGGCCAACAAATACAAGGCCCGTGCCGTCTCCTCTCGTTTCGGGAAATTGGCTTCGAGTTTGGAAATCGTATCCTCCGCTTCGGCAACTTGGCCTAGTGCGATCAAGGCCTCGGATTTCAACAGTAATGTTTGAGCCGGTTGGGTCCACACTCCCGCATTAGTACTATTGGTGAATGCCGCCACAGCCTGAGCCAATTCACCTCGCTTGAGCAGAGCAGCGCCACGCCAATGCCACGCTTCGGCCAGCAAGGCTGGATTTTTGATCTGTTCTAGATGGGCTGCCAGACCCGCTTCCACACCTGCGAAGTCGTCGGCTGCAAACTGGACTGCCGCAGTTCGCACGGTCCATTCCTCATGCTTCGCGTGCTGCGGAAATTTTTCAGTCAGGCGTTGAAACACTTGGGTCGCGTCCGTTGGTTTTTCTAAACCCACCAGCGATTCAGCGCGAACCTCTAACACATCGGGCAGGTATTCGTGGTTCTCATATTGAGACTCAAATTGTTCCGCGAACGACAACGCACGTTCATAAGACTTTGTTACCAACGCAGCGTAAGCGGCGTTGTATAAAGCAACAGGAGCGTTTTTTTGACCCGCCGTGGCGACATCTGCAAACAAGTCAATCGATGCTACTTGTTGAGCGGGAATGGCAAACGCTGCCTCCGCGCGGTCCATCATCAACTCCGACTTCAGCACCGCGTCTAGGTTTTTCTCCAACCAAGGCGTCACCAGCGTAGCGACTTGGTCGGGTTTTTCGCTGGCGATCAAGGTTTTAGCCAGCCAGTGCACCGCCGAGGGGGACGTGGCATCGTTTTTGTCAATCGCTTTTTGCAGCCAACGCGTTGCGAGTTCATGCTCTTGTCGCGCCAGATGGAGTCGGCCTAGATTGAGACTGGCGATGCCCGACAAAGTGGAAGCAGCATTGTTGGCAACGGATTCGAAGTTCGCCATGGCTTCAACTACTTGGTCGCGTTGCGATTGCAGCATGGCTAACTTAAAAGTCGCTTCATCGCGACGTGAAAATTGTTCGTTGTTAGCAGCGAGCGACAACAGTTGGATTGCCTCATCGCCCAACTGTTGCTGACGAGCCGTATCTCCTGTTCCCTCGGCCAACACAGCCAGTTGCCAAGTCGCCTCACCGGCTCGCATCCGAACTTCGTCGATTGCCGGAAGGTCTTGTCCTTCTTGCAGATAGACCCTTAAATGCTTCACCGCTTCTTCGTAGTTTTGCCGTTGCATTTCCAGATCACCCATAGCGTAGAGGGCGTCGAAACGGAACGGCGACTCGGCATGTTCCAGGACCATGGCGTAGGAATCAATTGCCTCCGAGGCCTTCCCCATTTGCTCGTAGGCCACGCCGCGAAAGTAAGCGGCTTCATTGAGGCTTTCAAATTTGGGGTAGTCGTCTAGGACTTTGGTCAACGAGACGATGGCGGTGGTCAACCATTGATTGGCTTCGGTTGGTTTGTTGGTGGCTTGCGCTTTTTTCCCCAACTGCAACTGACTGACACCCAAATAGAGTTGAGAACGAGCAAGGGTTTGCTCCTCTTCTGGTCGAGTCTCCTTGATCGCCTCGCGCAAGTGCTCGACGGCCTCCTCATGTTTACCCAATTGGACTTCGCATAAGCCCAATTGGTGCAACGCCATAATGCGCAACGATGAGTTTGGGAAGTCTTTCAACAAACGTTCCCAATGGCTCGCGGCAATCTGAAAGTCATTTTTGTTCTGCGAGGCAACAGCCGCTTGTTGGTAAGTTAGTTCGAGGTCCGACGGGTCCTGCTTTGTCGCCTCTTGAACCACACCTACGGGAACGTCGGAAAAATGGGGACTCGCGATGGCGGAGTGGGTCCACAACAAACCACATACTAGACTCCACGCCACGGGAGGCGATGACCAACGGGACCGCGCGAAACGAATGTTATTCATTCGACTATTTTCCTCTGTTACGTCTATCAACTTCAACTCGTTGCGAGCCGTGCCCATGCAGTGGCTCGGCCCATCAGGCAATCTTGGAATCATTTCAGTCTATCCGCCGGTAACTTGGTGGAAAAGCGATTTTGTCGTCGACAACCCCTGAAATAACTGGAAATAGAGCGGTATTCGGTAATCCTTGACGGCAAAAGGGGTTGGACGATGCCATGAGGTGCTCTTAGAACGAGCCAGTGACCCAAATGGTTCGCTAGACGCTATCGCCCGTTTCTCAATAGACCCGTCTTCTGGGATGCTCTTAAAATTCAGTGTTTCAACTCGTATTTCGTAAGGCTGTCGAAGCGTTTTCGATCGTTGACACGCCGATTAAGCGAACAATCCACCCCGGACGCCGAGACTTAGGTCTGCGTCCTGTGTTTCTTTAAAAGTGTCGCCGCTTCGGGCATCTCCCCGCAATTTTTTGTCGATTCAACATAAATATTCAACTGAAATCCTGTTCCGATTATAAAACGCCAGATTTGAGTGCCCCAAAAAAAGGAACTTCGCCTCGTGACCCTTCCATGATGTTCCACCCCATCACGTCCCCAAATAGGGAAACCTTTCACCGATCCGGACAGGTCGCAAAAAAAGCGGGTATCTGCAGAATTGAAGAGAAAATCGCGGAGGGAATTTCCATTTAGGAAATGTCCCAAAAGC
>JBGSIY010000822.1:0-7315 GCA_041742275.1 Pirellulaceae bacterium
TCGACTTCCAGATGCCCGAATTCTTGATGGAATTCCTGGCCATATTTATCATCTTCCAAATTGTATTCGCCGTCGATTTCTTCCTCGAAATCATCATCAAAATCTTCGTCGAAATCCTCTTCGTCGAATTCGGCGAGAACATCGTCGGCTAGGTCTTCATTATCCTGGACTACGCCATCGACGTCCCCCATCTCACCAAAATCATCATCTTCTTCTGTTGAGTCTAAATCGTCACTCATACTTTTTATTCTCTTGCGTGCTCGTGGAATCTGTTTGACTCACTATTATTGTCCATCGAGGGCCAATTGGGTAGGTCCTGGGGTTCCGAATATCCCATTCCCCCACGTCGTAGAGGCCAACTTTTTACCAGCTAGGACGAGAATTCTGCCTTGCCTCTCGTGACTGAATTGGAAAACAAAAGGGAAAAAGAGCAAGACATTTAGCGAATAACAAAAAAAGGCAGATCAAGACCCCAGGGCCTTGACCTGCCTAACGCGGGGGGTCAGAGAAGAGACGGTGTGGTAACGACCGTCAATGGAAGCCTATTTCACAACCCGACCTACTGGCCAGTAATTCCTTCAGTCAGCTCTTTTTTCTGTGGAAAGATTGAGTCTTTGTAACGATTGTGCGGCCCGTCAAGTCGTGTATTCGGCATTGAGGCGAACATAGTCGACAGTCAAGTCGCTTGTCCAATGTTCGGCTTTGCCTCCACCCCCGCCAACCCTCAGATCGATTTTCGTCAACATTTGGTCGCGAATGGATCGAATTGCCTTCTGTTTGTCGAATTGGTCGGGGGCACCTTCTTTAAATACGGAAATACCGTTGATGCTGAGCGACGTTTGTTCAATCACGATCGGAACTCCGGCATATCCGGCGGCCGAAACGATTCGCCCCCAGTTGGGATCAGCTCCGGCGACAGCCGTTTTCACGAGGTTGCTGGACGCAATGGTCCTGGCGATGCGATCCGCGTCCGCATCATTGGCCGCCCCCTGGATCTGGATTTCAATCAGATGCCCCGCTCCCTCGCCATCCGTTGGGATTTTCTTGGCCAGCTCCATGCACAACCCCTCTAACGCCTCGCGAAAGATATTGAGATCGTCTTCACTCAATTCCGCCGCTGCCGTCTCATCGTGACGCGCGAATAAAATAAATGCATCGTTGGTGCTCGTGTGCCCCTCGACACTTATTCGATTGAAAGAACGATCCACGGCGCGTTGCACTATTTTTTGACCCCAGGACCGTGGAACGGGAAAATCAGTCGTGACAATCCCCAACATTGTGGCCATATTCGGGCCGATCATTCCCGCACCTTTGGCCATGGCAGCAATGCAATACGACCGGTCGCGAATGGGAACCGATACCGAGGTAACCTTAAGCCCTTTGTCGGTCGTCAAGATCGCACCGGCCGCATCCAGGAAAGACTGTTCGCCGCTTTCTAACTGGGGCACTAACCGAGCGATCCCTGCGGTAACTTTGTCGATCGGCATGGGGACACCGATGACTCCGGTCGACAGCACAAATACTTGCTGAGCATCCACGGCCATGGTGGGACTTCCCAGCGCCGCAGCGACCGCTTCGGCCATTTTTCGATTGTTGGCCTTGCCCAATTCTCCCGTACAGGCATTCGCGTTCCCCGAATTGATCACAATGGCCCGTGCGTGGGGCATGGGGGTACACAGTCGATTCCAATCAATACAAGCGGCTCGTACTAAATTCTGAGTGTAAACGCCGAATCCATGAGTTGGTTCATCGGCCACAATCAACGCTAAATCAGGTTTTTCCGGTTTGATGCCACAATGGAACCCGGCATAACGAAACCCTCGCGGCAAACTCAGCGCCATTTTAATTTTCCTTCTGACAAAAATCGAACCGAGGCAGAGCCGCCAAGAGTGACGACGACTTGCACCAGGAACCAAAAACTGAACGGCCGACCCGAACTGGCTGGTCGCCAGCTCCGCATAGTGCAGGAGGTGTTCGACTTTCGATGGGCCATTACAATAGACGTTTACAACAGTCCTTTACATCAGCCCTTGTTTTTCCGGCAACCCAAACAAAACATTCATATTTTGCACCGCGGCTCCCGAAGCGCCTTTGATCAAGTTATCGATCGCTGCCACGATCACCATCCGCCCCCCCATACGCCGCACCGTCACATCGCAAAAATTGGTTCCGGATACATCTTTCGTTGTCGGTAGCGAGTCTGTCACGCGAACAAAAGGTTCATCGCGATAAAATGCGCTCAAGGCATCGAGCAGCAGCGAGGGTGTCGTTTCATGGCGCGCTGGTTTCACATAAATGGTGGACAAGATCCCGCGGTCCATGGGAACGAGATGCGGTACAAAGCCTACAGAGACGACCACGCCAGAAGCTCGGCCAATGATCTGTTCCATTTCCGGACCGTGCCGATGCGTCCCCACTGCATAAGCCGTAACGGACTCGTTGCACTCAGGATAATGAAAGGCCAATTTGGGTGTTCGCCCCCCGCCCGAAACTCCCGTCTTCGAATCCACAATAATGTCGTCGCCTAAAATCAATCCTTGTCGAATCAACGGTGTCAACGGCAAGATCACCGACGTCGGGAAGCAACCGGGATTGGCCACCAATTTTGCCCCAGTAATCTGCTCGCGAAACAATTCGGGAATCCCATACGGAATCTGACCCAAACGCTCGGGATCGGCATGCTCAGCTTGATAATGTTGCTCGAAAGAGGCCAGGTCATTGAGTCGGTAATCGGCGCTAAAATCAATCGTGCGAATGCCACGGTCCACCAATTGTTTGACGACAGGTGAAGAAGCCGCATGGGGCAAGCAACAAAAAGCACAATCCACGTGTTGCTCAAAATCATCGATACAAAATTCGGACAGGACGACATCCAACTGTCCTCGCAGTCCCGGATGCGTGGCAGAAATCGGCGTGCCAATATCTCCACGACTTGTTAAACGAGTCACCTGGGCATCGCTGTGCCGCAGTAAAATCTTGATCAATTCTAATGCCGTATATCCCGTCGCGCCAACAATTCCGATTCGGATCATTTCGAGTTAGTTTCCTTCCGCTTCCTGTTTAGATTGATCCGAAAATGTAGAACTTCGCGCCAATTCTATCAACTCCCCATCAAATTCCAAAACCACCCGAAAGGGGATGGGGACGTTGACCAGGCCTTCAATTGTCCCGGCCTGTTGATTGGCTTTTTCGCGATTCTTCTGCATCTCTTCCATTTTAAGCCGAACGTCTCGGGCATAATCCCGCGTTTTAGTTTTTTGACCGTAAGGTGCGTTTTCGGCGGCCGCCTGGGCCTGATCATTGGTCACGACCAAAGTGGCATATTGTTGTGATAGCGCGTTGAGTCCTTCGGTCAGCTGGTTCGGTTTTAAGCTGATCACATTGCCCCCGACGATCGTTTGCACATCCAATTTGTATTCGACCCGGGTCTTCACCTCCACCATCAACGCAATCCAAAAAAACTGCTCGGACTCCAGCATGCTGAAACGGATCGATGCGGGTTGCTTGCCTTCCATTTCAATATTTTGCCAAATTGCCTCCCCCCACCGTTCAACATCAAACACGCCGGGATCCAGTCGAATATTTTCGGCAGCAGGCAACCATTCCAAACTAAGGCTCCCCTTTTTAGAAAACGACTTTTCATCCAAGAATATTTCCTCGAATATCAACGGCTCGCGCAAGGCGACCTGACACAATTCGTTTCCCTTGGTTACTTTCAGAATCGAATTCACAATGTAATTGGCATTCGATTTATCAGTCAAGTTTTCCAACCAACGGAACTGAAGTTTCTGTTCAACTACCCCGAACTCACCTACCCGGTCCATCTCTTCTTCGTTTTCGCGTTTCCCGTACAAGAGATCCCAAGTATTTTCGTTGCGGCGTTGCCGCAAGACAAAGTAGTTTTTGCCTTTGCCTATGGCTTCGGGATTGTAGACCAACGCCAATTTCAGTTCGCCTCCACTCACACTGCCCACACTTCCAATCGTTTGCGGTTCGGTCGACAACGTATTTTGGAGACGGAACGCCGATGGCAAGTCAAATTGCCCACTAGGTTGAGT
This sequence comes from Pirellulaceae bacterium, assembly GCA_041742275.1. GTDB lineage: Bacteria > Planctomycetota > Planctomycetia > Pirellulales > Pirellulaceae > BJ22. The sequence goes on from JBGSIY010000822.1 coordinate 4,059, forward strand.
CGATGCGGCACTCGCGGCCCCTTCCCCCAGATTGGGTACAACCGCGGGCGTCGTTGCACTGTTGGCCGCCACCGTTGCCATACCGGGAATAACAAAGGGATCATTGGGATCCGCAGAAACGTTGCCACGGGTAACATCGGCGGGCAGGGGCGTTTTGATGGCGTCCGATCCAGTTTCGTTTTTCTCATCTCGGCGGTCGGTCGTTTTGGGATCATCAGCGTCCCGCCTAATCTCAGATGTTGCTCCCTCCCCAGAAACAAGATCCGCAGCTTTCACCGAGTCTTGGTCTCGTTGGCTTCCCTGATCCGTTGGGGGGCCCTCTGTTCCCGCGTTTTCTGCGTTATTGTTTTTCGCTTGTTTGTCATCGCCTTCCGGACTTTCATCACCTGCAGCCGACGCGGGGGATTGGGTGAATTGGCTTTTATCATGATTATCGTCACGCGTTCGACTGCGTCGCTCTTCGGCTTGATCTTCAATCATCGCAATCAAATCGTCGTTGTTTTTTCCTGGGTTAAACGCCCCCGAATAAGCGGCAAATGCTAATCCACCCGCAGCGAGTATCAAAACGGCCAATCCGCCATAGACAAGTCGAGTCTGCCGAGATGGGCTCGCGTTAGCCTTGGCGTTGGGCGGTGTCCGCGTGGGGGCAGGTTTCGGCTGGTAGGGTTGGGGCGGTTTGGGCCGTTGCCGTATTTCTGTGCCCGTCACCTTTTTCGGCTCTCTCTTTTCAGCTGCCTCGTGTTCCCGCGGCGAATGATTGGCCGCATCTTGTTGGGCCAACCATCGACTGGACACCTCGATCAAACGATCTAGACCCTGGGTCGAACGGGTCAACTGCACAATAGCTCCCAAAACTTCGGTATCGCCATCGCGTCCAAAGACCCTGTCCATGATGTCGCCGCAGACGCCTTGAATCCCCACCCGGTCAATCAATCCAAACTCTTGTGATTGTTCGGCCGCGACCGGGTCAATGATCCCCAGCACCTTTTTTCGCAGCAAATTCCCCAGCAATTCCAAGATTTGAATTTGCCCATCGGCCGAGATCCAAATGTTTCTTTCGCTGATCGTTCCATGTTCCACTTTCGTGTCATGCAGAAACTTGACAGCTGACGCCATTTCCTTGATCGCCGTCATTGCCGCGACGGGACTGAGTTGCGCCAAATCCATTTCGCCGATCGGACGACCTTCGCCATGTTCCTGAACAACGTAGTATCGATCTGATTCGGCACTCACATCATAGACATGAGCTAAATTCGGGTGGTCGACTTCGGTCAGCATCCGCGCCGAAGAGATGAAGGACTCAAAATTCTCAGATTGGCTATTGAATTCGCTGGGCAGAAACTGCATCACGCCTTTACGTTGCAAGGAACCATGCCAAACGATGTAACGTTCCCCAAGTGGACTTTTCTCGAGTCGTTCGAGCAAAGTGTAGTTGCCAATTTTAAGCTGAGATCGCCCCGAGAGTAAGAACTTAGCCTGCCACTCCGTTAATAGGCCTTTGGCGACCAAGCGTTTGGCTGCGTAACGTGCATCGGCAAAATTCGAATCAAATTCTTGATCAATCTGATCGCTTGCCATGGCTCCCGAAGCCCGCAAGTTCTTCTCGAATTCGCTTATGTTGAATTCGGTCATGATCTCTCACCTCTATCGGAAATGCACAATAAAAACTCACCGTGAGCAAACAAAAAACAAACGACATCTGCCTGATGCAGCATCCCGAACACAAAAAACTTCGGCACATCACATTGGAATCCCCAACGTCCATGCGATCTTTTTTTCGCAATGCAGGGTTTTTTCCACGGAACTTTGCGAAAGGATCAATACTCGCGTGTGTCAAATCCGTGAGCAACAAAAACGGCCAAGGAGGCAATCCACCGCCTCTTGTTTGTTCCTGGATGACAACGTCGCCCCCATTGTACCGTATTTGGGAGGCGGTCGACAGCGTTTCAATGCCCGCCCCGAAAGCGGTTTCATGCAGTCTTCACCATTTAAATCTGACCAGCGGTAGAGAAGAGAGAACCCCCCGCACAAAAACGACGGTGCGATCGACTCCCATGGGTTGCGGCCCGGGCTTTAGAATTTCAACACTCGCGATTCGAATGTTTAAAAGTCGTCAGGCAGTCTAAAAACGTAGCGCCATACCACTCGCAACGTGTCCATCTTGAATGATACCGCATAACGGATCACAGCCCATCGCACTCAAGGCATTGTCCCATTTATATATGCGAAGAGATCACCAGTCTGAAGACGAATAGGGGTAGGTCATTCCGTACCCCACCTCTTGCACATGATCCTGATACGCCGTTAGGCCACGGTCCAAGTATCGCCGGAATGAAACAACTTGGTTAAATCTCCGATTCCACGCTGCTCTTGCGCCATGTGGATTTGGTCGTTGATCTGATCATCATAGGTATCTCGTTCAACGGCGCGAAAGACTCCAATCGGCTCAGGAAAATCGGGATAGCGCATCCGGCTGAGCAAATAGGCGAGGGCAGGGGATTCGGCTCGTTCATCATGAAACAGCAAATCATCCGTAGCAACGTTACCATCTAACATCACCACTTCAGGCGTCAGAGAATTAAGGCGAATGCCTCGACGCCCTTCATCAAACACCAACGGCTTGCCGTGCTGCAACTCCACTGTGTTTTGTCCTCGAACCGCTTTTTCTTTCGCATAGTCCCAAACGCCGTCGTTGAAGACATTGCAATTCTGATAGACCTCAACAAACGACGTACCGACGTGCCCTGCAGCTCGCGTGAGGATTTCCCCAAGATGTTGAATGTTCGAATCCACGGAACGCGCCACAAACGTGGCTTCCGCCGCCAAGGCTACGGAGAGGGGATTGAGTGGAAAATCAATGGAACCCATCGGCGTGCTCTTGGTCACCTTGCCCACCGGTGAGGTCGGCGAATACTGACCCTTGGTCAAACCGTAAATACTGTTGTTGAACAGAATAATGTTGAGATTGACATTCCGTCGCATCAAATGCAAAAAATGATTCCCGCCGATACTCAGCGCATCACCGTCTCCCGTGATGACCCACACACTTAAATCAGGACGAGTCGACTTAAGGCCTGTGGCAAAAGCGGGAGCACGACCGTGGATACTATGTATTCCATAGGTATTCATATAGTAGGGAAAGCGGCTGGAACAACCAATTCCCGAAATGAAAACGGTTTTCTCTCGAGGAATCCCCAAAGTCGGCAGGACTTTTTTCATTTGAGCAAGAATCGACTAATCACCGCAACCGGGACACC
>JBGSIY010000823.1:0-5343 GCA_041742275.1 Pirellulaceae bacterium
GCCCACACCAAGGCCACCAAAGTGAAAAACGCCACAAGTAAATCGCGTTGCTCAAGAAATCTCCGTTGATTGCAGGGACAGCGAAAAAGCAAAAAAATTTCATATCCCGCATCGCACTATTTCAACAGTCCGCGAGCCCGAAACGGAGATCAAATCATAAAAGAAGTTATTAGATTGATTGTAGTATGGGTAGCTGCCAGTTGTTCGCACCGGCCGGGACGAGCCCGACGGAAGCGGGTGCGTGAGTAGACGCCGTGACAAACCTAGCGGCTCTAGCCGCCAGCCTACCGCCTACAGCCTACAGCCTACCGCCTACAGCCTACAGCCTACCGCCTACCGCCTACCGCCTACCGCCTACAGCCTACAGCCTTTAACATCATCTGGATTTTTCGTCGCCATTCGCGCGGCGAACTATGGCGACGAACTCTAGCGACAGGTCTAGTTTTTGACGCAGCAGGCGCTTAAATGGACCTGTCCCCGTTTCAGTCGGTGTCGTTGACGACGGTGAAGAGTTCGGGTTGCATCCAGTGGAGCAACCAGTCTTGTTGCAGGTCGTCTGAATCGTGGAGTTCGATGGCGAGGGCCCGATGTTCTGCGGCCTGTTCGGGTTGTTGATGATGCTCGGCCTCTCGCGCCAACAATGCCTCAATCACCATGCGATACTCGTCAGGAATCGCCAGATCGCTGTCCCCTGGTGGATTGTTGGAATTGAGCAATTCATTCATCGCCGACCAATCACCGTGACGGTAGTGGAGGTAGGCCAAGACGGTGATGTGTTCCGGCGCCGTTGTATCGATTTCAATGGCTGCCTGCGCGTGTTGCATGGCTACATTGAGATTCGGCGGATCGGCAAACAGTCCGTGGGCCCAGGCGAGGTTGCGGTGGGCGCTGGCGATCTCTCGTAACACTTGCAAATTTTCCGGATTAGCCTCCCGTTCTTGTTGTCGTCGCTGCAGGGCTGTTTCAAAAAGTTTGATCGCCTCGTCCACCGAACCACGCTGTTTCAGGCAGTGGGCCAGGCGGTTTTGACTGATCGTCAAAAACTGAACCAAGCGGACGTCGTTGCCAAATTGCTCGACGGCAGCCTCCATTTTTTGGTTGGCCGTCCGGAGCGTTTGCTCCCACGCTGCGCCTTGGCCTAATTGAAAATGCAACATCGCCAATTGGTCGTAAGCGCGGGTCAATTGCAGATGGTCTCGAACCTCATGGGGGCGAAGTTCGATCAATTTCAGGAAAGTTGTTATGGCTAGTTCGAGTGGTCTAACAGCGTCGCCTTGCCCCAAATAACTTCGCGCCCGACTGAGATTGGTTTGACTGAAAGCTAGTTGATATAACATTTCGGTGTTGTCCGGGTTGGCGTCGACCAGTTGTTCTAGGAGCGTGACTGCTTCCTCGCACAAGTCGATCAGTTTCGGTTCGCGGCTGCCTTCGACAAATAGTGCGTCGCTGTAGGTCCGAGCGGCTCTGGCCAGATCCCCTCGATAGGCGGCATTGTCCGGTTCCCTTTCGACGATGCGACGTCGCAGTTCATAGGCCTTGCGACTCCAAGCGGTGCTCTCGCCAGGACTATCGCCTCGCGGACGCATCGCCAGATTTGTAGCCATGGTCTGTGTGACATAACCGAGTTCAACCAGAAAGGACAGATCATCGGGGAAACGCTGAGTCAAATCTTGCAGGATCGTGATCGCCCGCTCCAGTTGTGCGTCGGCTCGATCATGCTGGCCGGCTTGATTCAAGCCAATGGCATACATGGCTAAATTGCGGCCCAGTCCCTGTTGAAGAACTGGTAGTTCTCCAAACTGGCGAACGAGCTCCTCTCGACTGGCAAGTTCCGATTCCAGAGCCTTCAGGCCTTCGTGCGTTTTTCCCATTCGCATCCACAAGCCACTTTGGCGTTGCCGTACGTTGGCCAGCGTTTCTCGAAAGGCCACTGATTGCGGGTTGGCATCGACAATCATTTCCAGTATCTCCAGCGATTGAGCACGCAATTGGGTTGCTTCATCCAAGCGGTTGAGGTCGACATAAAATTGTGCCAGTCGATCTAGATTTTGAGCGGAACGGTTGCGCAGCTCGTCGGTCATCGCTTCGTCAGAGACGGAAGCGAACAGTGTTTGAGCTCGCTCGTATTGCTTGACGGCGGCATCGGCATTGCGGGACGTCGCCAGGATGGTTCCCAAAGTGACGGTCGTATTGGCCAGAACCGCTTGTAGGCGTCCCATGGCCAGTTCAGTCGGTCGCTCGGTTTCCTCTTTGGCTTTCAGCAGTTGCTGTCCGGTTTCAACGTGCGAGACGGCTTGCCGCCCCAAGACCTCAGCATCTGCCGAGCGTCCTTGTGACAATAAGATCATCGCCAGATCATTTTCGGAAGCGGCTAACTCGATCAGATATTCGGCTCGATCGGGAAAGGTCTGAGTCAGATTCGTGAATTGGCTTTCGGACCGTCTGAGCGAAGTCAGTGCTTTGGTGGAATCTCCCAGCATTCGATGGATTGCGGCAATGCGTCGATGGACCCGACCAATTTCAGCTTGGATCGTTGGGTCATCGCCTGAATCGCGCAAAAAGTCATCGTAAAAAGATAGCGCGTCATTCAATAGACCCTGGCGAATCTGGCTGGTTCCAGGTTGGTTGGCTAACAAATCCGACCCGACCCGATTTAGCATTTGGTCGACGGCTTCTAGGGCCTTGGTGAAGTAAACCTCACGCGATTGGCTCTCCACTTGAGCTCGGAGGTAATTGTCAGATGCTTCTCGCCACTTCCAAGCGATTCCGGCAATTCCAGCCAATGTCACGACCAGAATCGTTGCGGATAAAGTCGCGATGACAGGATTGCGACGTGACCATTTGATTACTCGTTCCAGGAGGCCAATTCGCCGTGCTTGAATGGGTTGGCCTTCGAGGAATCGTCGTAAGTCGCTGGCTAAGTCATCGGCCGTGGCATAACGTTTTGTCGGTTCGGCAGCCATCGACTTGAGAATGATGGTTTCCAAGTCACGGGGGATTTGGGCAGCGATTTTTCGAGGGGGGGCAGGTCGCGACTCGGCGACCTGATTCATCAGCTTACGTGGATCCGATTCTGGGAAGGCCGGTTGTAGGGTTGCCAATTCGTACAGCGTCACGCCGACGCCGTAGATATCGCCTCGATGATCGGATTGACCCGACAGTTGCTCGGGGGGTAAATAGCGGAGCGTCCCCACAACCTCGCCTGTGCGAGTTAGTTGGGAACCGTCGGTCAAACGGGCCAAGCCGAAATCGGTGATCCAAACCGAACCGGCTTCGTCCAGTAAAAGATTCCCGGGTTTAATGTCTCGATGTAGAATGCCTATGGCATGAGCGTGTGCCAACCCCTCGGCGACCTGCACGCCGATGCGGGCTACGTTTTGCCAATAGTGAAGGCGGGTTGCCGATACATTGGCGGTGGAAGATGGACTAGGCAAGGTGAGTTGTGTGGTGGACCGCTGCATCTTGGCGGTATCATTCGTCTCTTGTTGTGTCGGTTGGGTTGGTTTGCCTCCTCCAATGGAAAGAGCAGGCGGGGGATGATTCGAGACCCGATGGCCAGTGATCGATTTGGCATGGAGTTCGTAGGCGATCAGTGATGCGGGTTGATCGACCTGGGGTCCGGACTCTATATTCTGCCCGAGCGATCGCAGTTCCATAAGGACGCGGTCCAGTCCCGTCCCCTCGATAAACTGCATGACGAAGTAGGAGTATCCTTCTTCTTCACCGATACCATAAATGGGCACGATGTTCGTGTGGTGCAGCATGGCGGCCAAGCGGGCCTCTTGCTGGAATCGCTGGTTTATTCGCGAGTCCAAGGCAATTTGCGGCAACAATTTCAGGGCGACCGTGCGTTCCAACGATTCTTGTACCGCTTGATAGACGATCCCCATCCCACCTCGTCCAATTTCGCGGACGATACGGAAATCGCCAAGTCGTTCAAACTGGGGAGGGGGTGGTGTTGTCGATGGTTCACCGGACTTGCCCGAAGTTTCGCCTTCATGCTCCATCATTTCCAACAACGGAAACAGGGTGCGAATTCGCTCGGCCAGCTGTGGATGTTGCTCGGCATAGGCGTCAATCGAGGGACCTTCGCCGCGACGCAATTGTTCCGTAAACTGATCGGCCAGTTGTTCCAAGAGTTCAGTGATGGATTTGTGTTGGATGGGCATGAGGTTAGTCAATCATTCTATTTTGAGTCATGATCCGTTGTAGTTTTTCTAAAGCCCGGATGTAACGTTTCTTCACGGCGTCGTGGCTGACCCCTAAGATTTCAGCTGATTCGGGGCCGCTCAATTGCTCGAAATGCCTCAGGGCGAGGATTTCACGATCGAGCGGTTCCATTTGGTCTAAGCACTGTTGAAGATTCGATTCTCGTTCGCTGCGAACAGCCTGCATCGAGGGGCTCGTGAAGTTCCCGATCAGGAAGCGAGCAATGCTGACGGAACTGGCTTCTGGCTGAATCGTTTGGACCTGTTCGCGGCGCGCATCACGTCCCGTCGCCTGCAAATGTTGACGATGGGCTTGGATCAACTTTTGATTGGCCAAACGTCTGAGCCAAAGATAGACGGGGATGTCTTGATTCTGCTTTCCGTTGTTCAATACCCGCGCGGCCTCGATAAACGTTTCTTGGATAACATCGGACGCGTCGACTCGACCTTGCAATCGTGGGTGCATGCGAACTTCGACCATGCGGCGCAATCGGTCGCGATGCCGCAACGTGATTTCGTTCCAATCAGCGGTTGGTTGGCTTTGATCGCTGACCAATAATTTCCACTCGTTCTCGGGATCAGTCTGAGGATCTTGGCTATTCATGTTTGCTCCGCGGACTGGCATGTGTTCGTAACATTCATTATGGAATGGAAAACAAGGGCTCACAACCAAGATTGACGTCAGGGATTCGATTCGATCACTAATGTCTTAAAATTGTGGAGAAATCATTCTCAATGTTTGCAGGTGGCTCGTTGTTGCTTAATACGATTCATAGGCACTGAATCCGATTCCCATCGGGGTTTGTGTTAGTGGTGTCAAGTTTGCGGACTACTCTAGTTTTTATCTTGGGCTGCCCCCTCATCCCCAGCCCTTCTCCCCCGGAGTACCTGGGGCGAAGGGAGCCAGGAGTGGTGGGGAGTAGGCAGGCGGGACGCCTGGGCACCGGTTCGCGGGCGTCCCGCCCGCAATACTCTTTAAGGTGCCATTCATTGGCTGCCCCCTCATCCCCAGCCCTTCTCCCCCGGAGTACCTGGGGCGAAGGGAGCCAGGAGCGGTGGGGGGTAGGCAGGCGGGACGCCTGGGCACCGGTTCGGGGTTACGGTGCCACCCACGGTTTACGGTGCCACCCACCTT
>JBGSIY010000824.1:0-3767 GCA_041742275.1 Pirellulaceae bacterium
GTGCGAATTATCGCACAGCGGGAGACCACTTTTCATGTTTCAACAATTTTGGGGACACTTCCAATCTAACAGTTCCAACACTACAAGGCGATGTGTATGATCCCCATATTACGCCAACCATAAATTGCTCGCCATTGGCAAATGTTTACTGCGATGGCGCGGGTTGCCGTTAATCTAAAATGAAATTGCTGACAACGTAAATCGTTGTGGGTGTTCTTGCTTTCCTTTTTTCTCTCAAGTAGGCCCGATTGAAGCCATGAATTTGAGCACCGACGAAATTAGGTCTATTCGTTAAATCTAAAATTTTTTAATGTTCTTGGTTGTGGAAGTGTCACAATAGATAGTGATGTAGTCGATTGGGCTCACACCTGCGTTGATATTTCTTTCCCTTGAAATTAAACAAGTTGACGTTGCGATCAAACAAAGCTCAAAATGAGGTTTTTCGAGATGAGCATGTTTTTCCGATTTGCATTAGTTTGTTGTACCCTGTTGCTAGCAGGGGATTGGGCGTTTTCTCAGGTAGTAATGACCTCGGACGAGTTGCGATCAGTTTATTTGGAGAACCTGCAAAAGTTTCACCAGATGCCGTTGGAGATCAAATGGTCGGAGTCAATTGATACAGATGTTAGTGTCGAGAGATTCCAAGAAGCATCTCAGGCAATTTCGGACGCTTTATTGGAGCTGGGATTCGATGAAACACTTGACTACGGTATTGGTGGACGTCCCAAAGAAATGGAGCGAGCGTTAGCATTGAAACAGTCTTATGAGAAGCCGACTCATTTGTTAAGCAGTCGTCCACATCGGTTGCATTTGTTTCATTTTCGCGAAGGGAGTCGGCTTCGGATCACAACGGATCGTGACATTGATTGGGAAGATGGCGCTGCGAATTTTGATGTCGGCAACCCTTCGGTTTCGGTAAGCTCGATCACGGCTTGCGTGGGAGATCCGTTTGCATCGGTCGCGACAACCCATTTGGTTCCGGTTCGGTCAAATACGAATTTGGCGGAGCCAAATGAGCGGGTCTTGTCCCGCACTTTTCTGGTGGCTGCCAAGGAGCAGCCTCACGTCTATATGAAAATACAGCCGCGTACGATGCTCGCACCGATTGTAATGCCCTTTGCCGATTTGAAATCCCCCTTTGCTTCCGGATTACATTCGTTGCTTGCAGAGTATGCAGAACCCACTCGTGAAGGAATACAGATTACGACGCGTGCCCATGATACCGAGCAGAATATCGTGATTCTTGAAATTGATGATCGGCATGTTGATCCATCTAAAACCGGGTTTTTGGGAAAAAGGGTGTATGCAGAAATCGATACTACCAAGGGTTGTTTGGCGCGTTTGTTAAAAACATCTGACTTGTATTCGGATGGAAGCAAGGAATATTTGCATGGCCTGGATTATTGGCAAGTAGTTACTAATGCGGAGATTGATGAGTTGCCAGGTGTTGGATTCTATCACTCAAAAATTGAAACCAGTTCTCGATATTGGTTTCCTACTCGAGATAGCGTTCCGGAACTATTGAAAAATCCGGAATTTAAATGGCTTATGCATCGAATTGGTTTTGCGAGAGATCCCGCAGAAATATTAGAGGGTTGGCGTTCAACACTGGTCGTCGAGAAAATCGGCGTCTTACCCCCAGAACGAGCTGAGGAAATTGTCAGTTTGGACGTTCCTGCCGAGGCGGATATTGTTTTGGACCAACGATTGGGAACTGTTTTCCCGCAAGGAGATCCTAGGTTCGTCGATCGGCGGTCTTCGAAAACAGGGGACGTTAAATCTGGCTCATCAACGGAACTCTTAGGGTTGCAAACGGACATTGATGACGCGTCTACTGAAAACCGCGGTTTGCGAGTGAGTTGGATTGTTTGGGGGATCATGGCAGTAGTTGGCTTGCTCTTGATTTTCCGAGCGAGAGCGACTGCGATAAACAGATCCCGATAAAGATCAGAATGGGGGAACGTTTGATGTGGAGTCGAATAATTGTAAGCGGTTTGTTCGTGTTACTCGCGGGTTGTGCCCCACAAACGAATTCTCGCATGGAAAACCAATCGGACGCAGTTTCGACAACCGGCGATGAGCCCATCCTGATCGTCGATGTTTCCTCAATCGATCTCGGGCGGTTGCAATCAAACCAAAAGGTGTCTTTTTCGCTGAACATCAGTACCAACGGACCCGAATTGAAACTGGGACATGTTCGCGCATCGTGCGGCTGCATCCGCCCATTGACGGATGGCCGCCCCGAATCATTGAGGCGTGCTCAACAGGAATTCAAGTTTGACTTGGATACCAGTGACCAATGTGCCGACCAAAAACAATTGGTTCGTGTTACTGCGGTTGCTGTGGATGGTCGGGAGTTGGCTATCGACGTTCCGGTAACTTACTATGTTGAGTCATTACCGACGTTCCTGGCTACCCCGGAGTATGCCGTTCGTTTTCATAACGAGCCACATTATTACTTTACGGGCATTTTATTTCAGGCACGTAGTGCAACTGAAAGCGAAACCCAAGAGTCCGTCGTTCGAAATGAAAGTGAAACCCACGGTTTTGCCTTTGACTCAAGTCGGGTTACCCGAATTCCCCAAGGGACAGGGGCTGTGATTAAGGATCGATTTGAGTTGACACTTAAAATTGAGGATAAGAAAGAACTGCCGAATCTGCTGAAACTCGCCACGGGCGAGGGGCGGGTTGTGGAAGTGCCTGTGACCTATGTTGAACAATCACCCTTGGTGGTCGGGCTGAATTCTCTATTCGGCGGCATTTTGACGAAAGGTCAACGATCAGAAAAGTCGGTCCCTTTGGAGAACCAAAGTCGGATACCGATTGAGATCGAAGATGTCGTTTACCGAGGATCAGGGAAACTAGTTACCAGAGATCTGGAAAGTCGAATGATTGAACCAGGGCTTTCATTCTCGGTCCCAGTCGAATTTGTCGCCGAGGGTGAAGTGGGCAGAAATTCCGGTGAATTGACGGTGACCTTTGTTGATAAAAAACTTTCGCCTGTTACGCTTCCCGTTTCTTGGATCATTAAGGAGTGAGATCATGAATCGAAAATTCATGTTGGTGATTTGGTGCTGCCTGATTGGTGCGCCCGGGCTCCATGCGCAAGTCCCCCTGGTGGAAATTGCCAAACAGTATCCCCATGACACACACCAACTGTTTGTCTGCGAAGATATCCCGACATTTATGCGGCATTTTACCGAGACCGGTATTTGGCAAGCGATTGCTGCGAGTCCTGTCGCTGATGAAGTGGGCATCTACGCCGAAGCCATTAATCACCAACGTCGATCGCGAGGTCAAACCGATGAGCTTGCTAACGACGGGCCCTGGAACCAATTTTTTGAAAGCGTTTTAGCAGGTCGCATCGAGTATGCCACCATGGTTAATGCCGGCAAATCCAATTGGATTTTGCAGGCCGATCTCCGTGATGACAATCCGATGATTTCTACTTTGATTGATGAACTAACCCAAGGTTCTCGCTATGGTCTGATCCATTTTGAACCCTTGACGGACAGCGACGAAGACGCAGGGACCTCCGCTGCCCCTTCCGCCCCGACGGCCGTACATGGCGAATTCGTCTTTGGGCAAAGTCATACTACGGATGTTACCAAATGCTATGTCTCTCTATCGAAAACCAAATTAATTATTTCCAGTGACCGCGAAATCGGTTTGAATGCCTTGCGAAAAACTCCGAACGACACTGCCAAGTCAAGCGTTGGAGGAAAAACGGAACGCACGTTGGCGGATAACCGAAAATTTCTGGAGTT
>JBGSIY010000825.1:0-7217 GCA_041742275.1 Pirellulaceae bacterium
GATCGCCGTACCCGAACCGACTATGGCTGCCGGCCTGGGTCTATTTCTGGCAGGTGTTACCATTCTGCGTCGCCGGCGATAGACAGATGCCACTCTTCGAGCAAAGCATCAAGCATTCCAGTATCAATTCAAATTGACGAACTGTGTTGTTTTTGGCTGTAGCTCACGCGTCGATGGTCATCAGATAACAGGACGGACTCCCCCACCGGGAAGTCCGTCTTTTTTTGTCAATTCAAATCTCAGCGACCCACCGGATGGGCCAACATCAGCTCACGAAATTGAGCGAATAGATATTGGCTGTCGTGCGGGCCTGCCGAAGCCTCGGGGTGATACTGCACTGCAAAAGCAGGATGCTCCACATGACAGAATCCCGCAATCGTGTTGTCATTCAAATTCCGATGTGTCACTCGGAGCGTTGCCGGCAAGCCTTCATCCGCCACTGCAAACCCATGATTTTGTGTGGTGATTTCCACCCGTTCTGTTTCCAAATTAATCACCGGTTGATTCGCTCCCCGATGACCAAACTTCAACTTGTAGGTTTTGGCACCACAAGCCAACCCCAACAGTTGATTCCCCAAACAAATTCCGAAAATGGGGACCTTTCCAATCAACTCCTGAATCGTCGCAATGGCGTAACTCAATGGCTCAGGATCCCCCGGACCGTTGGACAAAAAAACTCCATCGGGTTGCAATGCTAAAATGTCGGCTGCCGAGGTGGTTCCCGGCACGATATGAACGCGGAAGCCTTGATCGACCAAATGACGTGCTATATTCCACTTCATGCCAAAATCCATCGCAACGACCAACGGTTGCTTATCCTGGGGTGTCGTGTCCAAACCGTCGGCAGTCCACCAATTGCTGAGCGACTCATTCCAATCCGATGCCGTGGCCGGGATCACTTCTTTCACCAAATCGCGTCCGACCATCGATGGCGCCTGTTGAGCGATTTCAATCAACTGAGCATCATCCAAAATCTCTGAGGAAATCACACCTGGCATAGCCCCTGTGTTGCGAATCTTGCGTACCAAGGCCCGAGTATCAATCCCCGAGATGGCTGTAATTTCATTTTGTTGCAAATACGATTCCAAAGTCATTTCGGAGCGATGGCTTGAGGCGATCTCACTCACATTGCGGACAATAAAACCCGCCACAAAAGGCCGGCGGCTTTCTACGTCTTCGCCATTGCAACCGTAATTGCCAATTTCCGGGTAGGTCATTGTGACGATCTGTCCATGATAACTCGGATCAGTCAGGATCTCTTGATAACCCGTCATGGAGGTATTGAACACAACCTCTCCAGTGGTGGTTCCCGGTGATCCGAACAACTCCCCAACAAAAACGGTCCCGTCAGCCAACGCTAACTTGGCCACTTTGTTCTCACTGATTTCTAATTCTGGCATGATGGTTAATTTGCAACGATTGATAGGAATAGGAACATCCAGTACATGATAGTTTGTAACGATTAACTCTGATATCACGCGCGGCAACGCAGGTTAAAGCTTTCTTCTCAACTCACCCGATAGAGTGTAATGGCTGTGGGTCTTCGATCAGCGGAATTCGTTCCCAAGCATCGGACAGCCAAATTTAGAAGGGTTCCTGTTGCGGCGAGCGGGAACCCTTCGTTTTTTTGCGCCCTCAGCAAAAAACGAAATCCATTCGACCTGAGACGGAATCCTGTTCCTCAGTTTCCCATCTGCAACAACGTTCGCCATCTACTACAACATGCCAAACGCGACGGAGAAACAGCCACCCTGCCTCACATCGTAACAAACGCCTCGATTCTAATCAAAAAACGAAATTGTTACAGGGCCCACAGGGCCAATTAAGTCGGCTACCATCCGACGTTCCCCGGTGCAACAGGACCTCTCTTACCAGCGATTCCGTCCTCAAATCGAATGACGCTCCTCGCGCTCAACGCCACCTCTACTTCAATCGATGTAAATCGGGAAAGACACTTTTTTTCTAACGCGTACTCACCCAATCGGGCGTTCAAAGTCCATTTGGCCCACGCCATGCCGCAACCAAAGAATGCAGCCAAACAAAACTCTGAAAAAAATGCCCCTCAACTAGAAATAGCTCATTTAATTGTCGGTCGTCGATTCAATCTGCAATGGCATATTCAAACGCGCTTTTGAAATGGCGTAGTGAAAATGGGCGTTGGGCAAACGGACCGTTTCCATCGCCAAAATCAATGGCGATGACATCGAATCGCTTGTGAGCATGGTCCAGGTGTCGGTGACGAACGTATTCTGCCGCAGTTTTAGAGAGCCGCTCCTCTTTGGTCTCATCGACAGCCTCGGCAGCAAAACCAGCCGCCTGGCTGAGTCTCGTTTTCACCTCGACAAAAACAACCGAGTTGCCATCCACAGCAATCAAATCGATTTCGCCGTGGCGACTCCGTTGATTTCGCCCCACAATGTAATAGCCCTGCCGCAAGAGATGCCGCTCGGCCAATCGCTCGCCAAACGCACCCAATTTTACCAAGGGCGTCCAACGGTCCCACAGCCGACACAGCCAGGGAGCAAGCCAAATCCCAAAGAAGATCTTTCGACTGTACTGCATGAATTTCATGCATTTCTCCCAACGAGCACACGGACACGACTAAATCGGCTTTAGAGGTGCGAGGAGGTTGCTCGTCGAATTCAGCATATTAGGCCACACGGATTCCGGAATGTTACTGCCCGTTTCCGTTTTGAGCAGCTTCTGAATTGGCCCCATCGCCTGTCGATTCGCTTCCACCATCTTTTTTCTCCTCGGTGCTTTGGCCATCACCTTGAGAACCCGTCGTGTCACTTTTTTCTTCTGTCCCACCCGATGATTCTTTGGCCTGATCGGCCGAATCGGTAACGGGCGGTTCGGCAGCTGGCGGTTCGGTAGCGGAAGGCTGCCCGTCGGTAGCTGGCGGTTGATCTCCGGTTCCGGCAGGAATCTCAGGGAACGAGATATCGGGAGCGGTGGGCAAGCCTTCTCCTGGTGCCGTGCCGACCGTTTTGAACTCTTCCCAAACTTTGCGAATTGCCGGATCGGCCAATCGTTCGAGGGCCCGGTCGGCTTGTTTCGCAAATGCGGAATCCGGCAACTTTTCGACCAATTCCCCGTAATACTTCTTTGCCTCGTCAAACTCCCCCATCGATTCACAGGTATAAGCCATGGTGTAGAGCGCTCTCTGACGGAGCATGGGCGTGATTTCGACTTTCGATTCCAGAATTTTACCGTAGGAAGCCTTGGCTTTCCCCAATTCCTTCAATGCTGCGTTTCGGTCGCTGATCAATCGACTCAGCCCCTGACGTAATTGAGAATCACCAGCCAATTGCATGGCCCACATACTGGCCCGAGCATCCGGATATTGTTCGGCCATCACGGCGTAATCGGACGTTTCCGAAGTCACCATTTGTCCGTGAATGGCCATTTGCAATTGTCGCCACTGGGCAGCATACAATTCACTTTGCAAGTAGCGGTAATAGGCAAAGGCAAAACCCAAGACCACGATCAAGACAAAAACGAGCAAAATTTTGCCCAGATGGGGTTTTAAATGACCGAATTTGCTGTTCGCCCATTCGACAAGTTCGTTTTTTTCTAGCTCTTGAGTGTGTTGATTCATTTGGGAAAGTATCAAAGATCGTTAATAAAAAAAACCGCCCGACCACATCTGCTGATCTTTCAACGTATGTTAAAAGAATCTCGGCTCGCGCCAAATTTAACATATTGAACCCGTGATGTCGCCCCGCGTTACAATGCGTCAGTATAGAAAGCTTGTTTTCTAGCGGTCAATAGCGACCCCCTTCATCTGGAGAGTATTCTCGTTACGATTGGGGCCTAATGGAGCTTGGAAGCCCAAAATTCTCAATTTTTTTCTTGATTTCGCATCAGGTTACCCTCAAATATTCCATGGCGGGTCTCAATTCTTCTCAACAATCGGCGGTTAAACATCATTCCGGACCTCTGCTGGTTCTGGCCGGGGCCGGGACGGGTAAAACGCGAGTGATCACCTTCCGCATTGCCAACTTGATTCAGCGTGGCATCGCTCCGGATCGAATTTTGGGGGTCACTTTCACCAATAAAGCGGCCAATGAGATGCAAGAACGCCTCTCGAAATTACTCTCCAAAAAATCCAAAGCCAAGCCGCTGATTTCGACGTTTCACTCCCTCTGTGTTCGCATCTTGCGGCGCCACATTCACAATCTCGGCTACCCCCAGAAATTTGTCATCTATTCCGGAGGCGACCAAGAAAGCCTCGCCCGCACCATTTTGAGGGAAATCAATGTCTCAGACAATGTGATTGCCCCAAACCAACTAGTCTACGCCATCAGCAATTTTAAAAATAAAGGCCTCAGTCCCGATGATGCCCAAACCAGTGCCGATTCCGACCAATTGTACGTCGCCGCCATCGCGTATCGTCGCTATCAATCTGCGTTGCGACGATTAGGTGCCGTTGACTTTGACGACCTGCTCCTGCTGTCCGTACGACTGTTTCGTGAATTCCCGGAGGTGAGACGCGAAGAGGCGGGGCGGTTCGATCATATTCTGATTGACGAATACCAAGACACCAATCAAACCCAATACGAACTGGTGCGAGCCCTGGCGTCCGAACATCGCAATTTATGTGTGGTCGGTGATGATGATCAATCCATCTACGGGTGGCGAGGTGCCCAGGTCGAACATATCCTCAATTTCAAACACGATTGGCCAGGTGCTCAGACGGTGCGTCTGGTCGATAACTATCGTTCCACTCAAGCCATCCTGGATATCGCCAACCGCCTGATCGAACACAATACCGTGCGACACGGCAAGGTCCTCAAGGCCGCGCGGCCTGCCGGTATTCCTCCTGTTTTTCTTCAATATGCCGACGAGAATAAGGAAGCCGAAAGCGTGGCGTTTGCTATCGCCCAGAAAATTCAAAACCAACATCGCCAACCGCGCGATTTCGCAATTTTGTTTCGCACCAACGAACAAACTCGCGCGTTTGAAACGCAACTTCGCAAAGCTAAACTTCCTTACGTCCTGATCGGCGGGATGTCATTCTTCGATAAAAAAGAAGTACAGGATATTACCAGCTATCTCCGGATTATCGACGGTTCCCCCGATGACACCTCGGTCCTCAGAATCCTCAATCGCCCCACACGCGGAGTTGGTAAAAAAGCCGTCGATCAACTCATTGCCTACAGCCTTCAGCACAACAAGCCAATTTGGGACATTGTAGAAAACATCGACGAATTGACGCTGGAAATAACCCCAGCTGCCAAAACAGGCCTTCGCGACCTGCGTTCCAAGGTCATGCAAACCCGCCATGAATTGAAGGAAACGAATCTGGTCGATGCGATTGTTAACTTTATTGACCGCATTAAATACCAAACGGAAATTGATCGACTCTACCCCGAACCCGATGACCGAGAATCGCGATGGAACACTGTCCAACAAGTCGTGAATGCGATCGGCAGTTACCAAGCGGAATCTTCTGTCCCCAAACTGGAAGAATTTTTAGATCAAATGATGCTCGGCGATCGTGAGATGAACGACGAAAAAGAAAAACAACTTCGAAAAAATGCTATCTTTCTCATGACGATGCATGCTGCCAAGGGATTAGAATTTCCCGAAGTTTACCTTGTGGGTATGGAAGAAGGGATCTTGCCGCATCACCGCAGCATAGGCGAAAACGAAGAAGGTATCGCAGAGGAACGACGACTTTGCTACGTCGGCGTCACCCGGGCTCAAGATTTTTTAACTATGACAATGAGTCTGACGCGGATGAAATGGGGCAAGCCCCGACAACGTCACCCCAGTCGCTTCCTGTACGAACTCCTCGGCATCACCGATCATCCCAATTATGAAAAAGCCTGCAACAACAAAGACTAATTTCTTGGTTTAGTAATTGTCCGGAATTAAGTTCCCGGATCAGTCGGAACGCATTAGCGTCCGATTCCCTTCCAAACCGGGTGCTCACGCACTCTGGCCATTTTAAAAAACGGGATTTTGTAACGGGATTATACCTCTGGAATTGTTCTGAAAGAACTTCCCAATTTACCCCGATAGGGATTGGCAGCTAATAGCCGATGGTTGAGCGCAGCGACACCACCGGAAGGTTTGTTTCTCAGGAATTGTTCTGAAAGAACCTCCCAATTTACCCCGATAGGGGTTATCAGATATTAGCCGGTGGTTGAGCGCAGCGACACCACCGGAAGGCTGTTACCACCGAAATTGCACCCTGAAGGGGTGCCAGCGACGTTCTTAATTCGCCCCGCTCGCCTCTATTTCGGGGTGCAGAAAAAAGAATACGAAATCGGACCGACGATCTTGCAGACATTAAACGACCAGCAAACGCCTTACATACCTTCGCCGCTGACAATCCAAACGCGAAAATTATTTTGGGACATTTCCTCAATTCTCCCCGTTTCCTCGTCGCGATCCGAAACCGCCAATCGAGCTCGCGACAAATCCAAGTCGCACTCAGATCCAAACAAAAAAGCGGCACTCAATGAGTGCCGCCTGATAATTTTTTTTTTCGACACAACCATGCCGTCAGCATGGACTCCGACGCACTACGAACTCAAACCGCCAATCGCGGAGATCAGCTGAGAAACGATGCTGATTTTTGGAATAAAGTTACGCCGTTGACTTTGTTGTGAATCATCGAAATGGATCTCCCAAATGGTTGCCCAATCTTCGTACGGGTTCGTGGTTGCGAAGTCATTCACGAAGGATGAGAAATTCAAATAGTACCACTCAAAGTCTTTCGACACCGTATAGCGAATCGGATCAAATGGGTTTTCTTGAGTCCAACTCGACAGATTCAAAAACTGGGTCCACAAGTACTGCGAAGATTCCAATCGATTTTTAATTTCATCGATAGTATTCCAGTTATGACTGATTTCTTGATAGACCAATCGCTCTCGGGTTTTACTCGCGTCCACGCTGAATTCGTCCCATTCGGCAAATTGAATGGCTCGCTCATATCGAATGACGTTGGTCCAGACTTGCAGAACCGGATCCCATACCTGCTCAGGATACTCCCGAAGAGTATTTTCGGATGCGATGCCCAATGGCAGTGTTGCCACTTTTTCAAAGATGATCGGGTCGTCAGACAACGAATCTTTGAGGATACGTGTGTTGCTGTTCGTATAGTGCAGGATTCCAAAACCAACGTCTAGGGCTTCCATTTCAGCCGTGGTCCAAATGCTGGAACGATTCGTGAATCGCAATTTGACGTCAGCAGGTCCCAG
>JBGSIY010000826.1:0-12405 GCA_041742275.1 Pirellulaceae bacterium
AAATGGTTTGTTTTGGGAAAAAGCTTTTTTGATTGATTGACTAAAGCTGTCCAGAGTCTTGCCGATGGAAAGGTCATGAGCAAGAGACATCCTAAAATTCCAGCTGATATTGAAGCAGAACTGTCGCCGCGGGCACGTAAATTCTTCGGCGAAATGATCGACGATTATGAGCGACGGATCGCTTTAGCTTGTTGACGGGGCGATACAACTGGCGAACGCATCTACAATCGTCTGTCTTGTTGGGCTACGATCAAGCGTTGATTGCGGCCGACCGTTTGACTGTTCCCGCGTTATTAAAACAGCAGGGTTACACAACGGCCTGCATCGGCAAATGGCATCTCGGGATGGGGCTCCCCCAGGGTGAAGCGTCGCCCATCATCACCGAAGGCCCCACAGCACGCGGGTTTGACAGTTTTTTTGGAATTGCCGCCTCACTGGATATGCCACCTTATGCGTTTATCGAAAACGATCATTTTACCGAACCACTGACAACGACCAAAAAATGGCTGCGGTCGGGTCCGGCCGCGGAGAGCTTTGAGGCCGTCGACGTGTTGCCAACTCTCACGCAGAAATCAGTCGAATTTATTCGAGAACAATCGTTGAGCGGCAAACCCTTTTTTCTCTATCTGCCTTTGGCATCGCCCCACACACCAATACTCCCGTCCCAGGACTGGCAAGGCAAAAGCACTGTCGGTAAGTACGGCGACTTTGTCATGGAGACGGACTGGGCCGTTGGGGAGGTCATGGCTGCACTGGAAACCGCGGGAGTAGTGGACAACACCATCCTGATCTTTGCCAGCGACAATGGTTGCTCCAACGCGGCGGACATTCCACAACTACAGGCAAAAGGCCACTATCCAAGCGAGGAACTTCGAGGATCAAAAGCGGACTTCTTCGAGGGCGGCCACCGTGTTCCTTTCCTCGTCCGCTGGCCCCTAAGGATCAAACCAGACAGCCATAGCGCACAGACCATTTCACTAACAGACATGTTGGCCACGTGCGCCGAGATTCTCAGTGTACCGCTTCCGGAAAACGCAGGAGAGGACAGTGTTAGTATTTTGCCCGCATTGCTGGGCAACGACACAGCGCCGCTTCATGAAGCAGTCGTGCACCATTCGATAAACGGAAGCTTCGCTATTCGGCAGGGCAAGTGGAAACTTATTCTTTGCGCGGACTCCGGTGGCTGGAGCGATCCCAAACCTGGCACCTCAGAAGCTGATGACTTGCCCACTACTCAACTCTACGATCTCAGCAACGACCGGGGTGAATTAAAAAACTTGCACAGCGATTATCCAGTCGAGGTCACGCGTCTAACGAACCTGCTGGAGCAATACATCGCCAATGGCCGGAGCACTTCCGGCCAAAAGCAGTTAAATGATGCCGAGATTACAATCCGGAAAACTCGCGGGTCAAAACCCATAAAGTAGACAAGTCAAAGTCAAATAAGCGGTCCATCCACCCTTCAAACCCGCCAATCGATTCTCCAAATCTGCCAAACTAATGGCAACTCATGAACGTCGCCAATACTTTATTAAGAGCAACATTAGAAACTGACTAAAATTACTCCAAATAAATCTTGGAAACATATTAAAAAACTCTGGTTTTTTCGAACAGGGTCGACATTCACCAAATCTTAATCGTTTCGCAACGCCATCTTCATATTTCTGGCAAGCCCCTAAATTAACATGGCAGGGTCATTTGACATCCCATGTGTGCTGACGACGTGGCTCATCGTCGTCACTTACAAAATTTGATTTAGGGTTTTTGAAGTTTTCTTTAAGAAAAGGTGCAACGATGAGACTATTGGTTTTGGTTTTGGTTACGTTTTGCGGTTTGGCTTCTCATGCCTTCGCTGATTTGCGAGTTACGGAAGTCATGTCCAGTTCGGGTGCAGGGGGAACTGAGGATTGGTTTGAAGTAACCAATTTCGGCGCCGGAGCTGTTGACATAACGGGCTACCGCATAGACGACAGTTCCGCTAATTTTGGATCGGGTGCTGACCTGTTTGGTGATGGGTTCACCTCGATTGCAGCTGGTGAGACCGTAGTATTTTTGGAAATTGACGCCGATACCGCTACTGAAATTGCGGGCTTCAAAGATTTTTGGTTCGGTGCTAACGTGCCATCTAGTTTCAAAATCGGCTATTACACAGGCAATGGCTTGAGCTTCAGTTCGAATGGCGACGGAGTTGTCGTTTTTGATAGTGCTGGCGTTATCGCAGCACCATTGGTTTCGTTCGGAATCGCCACGGGTGGGAGCACATTTGACAATTACGACGGCTCTTTGACAAACAATTTGCCCGTTAGCCAAGTCGGCATTAACGGTGCTTTTGTGTCGAGCAATGCCGCTGGAAATATCGGTTCACCTGGCCTGATCAGCGCGATTCCAGAGCCATCGTCGGCCGCAGTCTTGTTGGTCTGCGGGTTGGCCGTCACCGGCTTGACTCGCCGACGTAGCTAGTCCTCTCTTCGGCTACGCTCTCCTCTGGAGTTACGCCATTGGATTTGCGAACGCCGTGCATAGGCACCCCCATAAATTTACTAGGCCCGCCAAAATTTGTTTTTGGCGGTTTTTTTTGTATCCAATGGTGATACCTTTATAGGTCGAGAGGTGAGAAAATGGAGTTAAGAAGATCAGAAAAATCAATTTTCTTACCCCACATCTTCTTACCCAATAACGAGCAGCTTGAACTGTGGATAAATCGTGCCCCAATCTGTCCAGCAACGCGACAGCAGATTTTGTATTGTTTCGATTGAATTTTAAGACACTCACCCTATCGTCGAAAAAACTGCGGCTGGCCCGTTTCAATGGCCCAGATTAGGGCATTTTGCACTCGCTCGCCTTTCGATTTTCCCCAAAAATGCCCAGCCGACCTTGACGGATAAATACTTTACATGTAAACTATTAAACGTAAGTCAGTTTTATTTTGAGATCCTCATGTCACTATCATTAAGAGATGAACTAAAGAAGCGGCTTCCATTCGATTCCGTCGAGCAGGAGGCAGCACTGGCCGTTATGCGAACCAGCGACCTGCTCGAGAATCGTCTTGCTAGACTTTTGCGGGAGCATGGATTGACGCCGACTCAATACAATATTTTGCGCATCCTCAGGGGTGAGGGCCGACCCCTACCCTGCCTGGAAGTCGCCCAGCGAATGATCCAAGTAGCACCAGCAATCACCCGAGTTGTCGAACAATTGTTGACTCTGCAACTAATTACCAAGACTCAATCGAGCCAAGACCGTCGTGTATTTGAAATTGAACTGACGCCGTCCGCGAAACGCAAACTCAAGAGGATCGATGCACCTATTTTAGAATTGCATTCTTCATTGTTGTCAAACATATCGCAGTCCGATCAGAAAACGTTGATCCGAATTCTGGAATCGGTGCGTGGTTCCATCGCCGACTGAACGGTTCCAAGGATTTTTTATGTGCATTTATTGTTTTGTTAAACACTAAACTGGATTCGCTGAATTTTTAGGGTTGGATAGTGCAGTGCCCCATGAGGCGCTGCAGACACCCGTTTAAAAGGCGTCTACGCTCCTGCCCTATTGTTGGTGTTTTTAATTCAACCGTATTGCATGTTCACCATTTGTTCTTAAGGGAGTCTCACTATGATCACTATTCGCAGAGCTCACGATCGCGGCCATGCCGACCACGGTTGGCTGAACTCTTTTCATACATTTTCGTTTGCGAGTTACCACGATCCTGAACAGATGGGCTTTCGTTCATTGCGAGTGTTGAACGAGGACAGAGTGGCTGCCGGACAAGGCTTCGGTTCCCATCCTCACCGCGATATGGAAATCATTTCCTATGTTCTGGAGGGTGAACTAGAGCACAAGGACTCTTTGGGCCATGGTGCCGTGCTTCGACCGGGTGAGTTCCAGCGGATCACAGCGGGGACCGGGATCACACACAGTGAATTTAATCCGTCAAAAACGACAGACACGCATTTTTACCAAATATGGCTGCTCCCAGAACGTAAGGGTCTTGAGCCCGGATATGAACAAAAGCATTTCGATCCCGCTCTACGCGAAAATCGGCTGCAGCTAGTGGCTTCACCGAACGCCACCGAGGGATCATTGCTGATCCATCAAGACGTGAGAGTTTATCTTGTGAATCTTAGCGACGGGCACCAAGTCAGTTTCAGCATCTCCCCAGATCGCCACAGTTGGATTCAAGTCCTTCGCGGTTCAGCAAAGGTAAACGGTCAACTACTCAACTCGGGTGATGCCGTTGCGACTAGTGATGAAAATTTGCTATTGCTGACAGCAGACGACCGAGCAGAACTTATGCTGTTTGATTTGAACTAATGACTTGTTGCTTTGGCCTAACCTCCAGGCCATTCCGAGCCTTCCCAATTTCGTTTTTACACTCCACACCACCCAAGGAAATGTCATGCAAAACCTACTTTCTCTGATTGCTCGTATCATGATTGCCACCATCTTTTTGTTGAGCGGCGTCGGCAACAAAATCCCGAATTTCACCGGTGTCGCGGCCTATATGGCGTCCGAGGGAGTTCCGCTGCCTCAATTAATGCTGGTCGGGGCCATCGCTTTTTTGATCCTCGGCAGCCTGTCGGTCATTACCGGCTATCAAATACGCATCGGCGCGAGCCTGTTGCTGATCTTCTTAATTTTGGCAACCTACTTCTTCCATGACTTTTGGAACTTTGAGGGGGACGCCAGACAACAACAAATGATTCAGTTTATGAAAAACGTCTCGATGATGGGCACCATGCTGTTCCTCATTGCCAATGGCCCCGGACTGTTGGGATGGCCTTCAGGCAAGTCGGCCAAGGAATGACCCAGTCAAAAGACTTTTTTCGAGCCTATCCCAAAACGGATCGGAATCATCAGCCGAAACGCGTTAGCGTCCGGTTCGACCGAATAAACCGGGGGCGAGTGCCCCACGGCTAATAGGTTCTGGGATAGATTCTTAGTCACGGAAACGCGGGCCGGGGCAGTATAGACAGAGGTGTTTTTTTCCCTACCTTTGAAATCGACGGTAGAACTGCACAAGAAAAGTAATGATCGCAAACATCACTACCGAATTCCTGAAGACTCAACGGCTCCCGTTCTGGCCCTCACGGCAGGCACATGAGCATCCGCCGAGTTCACATATACGAGCACTCACGCCAACATCTCTTGTATGATATTGCCTCAACTAGACATGGTTTCAACTGGGCAACGACGCGTTGTGATAAACGTCTTGAACATCATCACAATCGTTTAACATCGTGATGAATTTTTCAAACATGGGCAGATCGTCTGGACTGATCTCAGTTGTTGTCTGTGGCAAAAACGAAATCTCTTCGACTTCCAGAGCAATTTCAGGAAGTGAATCGTGAAACACCTGTCGGGCCCTGGCGAATTCCGAGGCGGCCGTGAATAGTGTGACCATGCCATCCTCGCATTCCACATCATTGACGTCGATGTCTGCGGCCAGCATCGCTTCCAAAACCTGATCGCCACTATCCCCGGCAAACGAGAAGACGGCCAAGTGCTCAAAAGAATGAGCGACCGAGCCGGGGGCACCGATTTTTGCCCCGGTTTTGGTAAAGCACATGCGGACATCGGTGATGGTTCGGTTCGTGTTATCCGTCAAGCAATCAATGATCACGGCGCTACCGCCAGGGCCGAAGCCCTCATAACGGGCCGTTACAAAATCTTCCCCGCCACCACCTCGTGCTTTATCCAACGCCTTTTCAATCACATGCGCTGGCACTTGATCGCTCTTGGCCTTGTCGATCATGCTCCGCAAGGATGGATTCGTCGTGGGGTCCGCTCCACTATTTTTAGCAACAACATAAATCTGCTTGGCATACTTCGAATAGACTTTCGACTTCTGACCAGCCGTTTTAGCCATCGACACTTTGCGAACTTCAAAACTTCGGCCCATAGCGTTTTCTCAATTTACAGGGGGATTCTCTCACGGCGACGGGCTAGAAATTGAAAACCAATCTCATGCACCCGTTAGCTCAACCAGAATACTGGATCACTGAAATTTACCATTTTGCTGGAATTAGTCTAGTTGAATTGGGATGTACAGTAATGGGGGATCATTTGAGCCCTGGCTTTGATTGACATCGCGATAAATTCCGGATCACCCAGTCCAGGCCTCGCAGGGCTGGCTGGGTCAAAGGGTCACCCTACAATTCGAAATGTGAGCAGGGACATCAAACCGAAAACGACTCGTCGTCTTCTTGATAAACGACACGATAGAGATCGGTCCGGCGATCTTTCCAGTTCTGAACCGATCCCGCCTCGCGATGGCGGCGCAGCTGTTCCACGTCGACATCATGAATGATCAGCGTTTCCACATTCGGATTACATTCGGCCGCCACGGCATCTCGAGCGAATTCAGCATCGGCGGGAGTGAAAATTCCCGACTGAGCGTAATGAATATCAGCATTTTCAACGAAGGGAAGGTTTCCAGTGCATCCGGAGATTGCCACGTACAAATGGTTCTCCACGCAACGAGCCATGGCACAATGTCGAACTCTCAAATAACCGTGCCGTGTGTCTGTGTTGAATGGCACAAAGACAATCCCCGCACCTTTTTTGGCTGCGATTCGTGTCAACTCTGGAAATTCAATGTCATAACAAATCTGAATTGCGATCGGACCACAATCCGTGTCAAACACTTCGACTTTCTTGCCGGGATGAACTCCCCACCACTTTCGTTCACTGGGGGTGATATGGATTTTATATTGTTTGCCAATCGATCCATCACGGCCAAACAAATACGAAATATTATAAAGGACGTCATTCTCCAAAACAAAATGGGAGCCACCGATCACGTTCAAATTGTATTTCACAGCAAGTTCGGCAAACAGCTCCAAGTATTGCGGAGTGAATTCGGCCAGTTGTCGCGCTGCCAACCCGGGACGACTGGGTGCCACACAAGACAAAAGTTGCGTCGTAAACAACTCGGGAAACAATACGAAATCGCTTTTGTAATCAGACGCCACGTCCATGAAAAATTCACACTGCTGGGCAAACTCATCAAAGCCCGAGATCGTTCGCATTTGATATTGCACTACG
The DNA here is from genome assembly GCA_041742275.1 of Pirellulaceae bacterium. Taxonomy (GTDB): domain Bacteria; phylum Planctomycetota; class Planctomycetia; order Pirellulales; family Pirellulaceae; genus BJ22. The sequence goes on from JBGSIY010000826.1 coordinate 7,045, forward strand.
CAGAGCCGAATCGGTTCGGTCGGGTGATGGAAACGCCGTGTAGCAGAGGGATGGTAGTCCAGGTTCACCCATTCCAAGAAAGTCGCGTACCCCTTGGACTCCACGTCTGATGGCAGGTAATTTGGGATCAGCCCCTTTAACGCAAATCCGTTGGCCAATTGAGCCGTGAGCACGGGGTCGAACGAGGCCTTGCTCGTCACGCTTTCGACATATTCCCGAACTGAAATCGACTCGGGTTGTAAATGGAAACCGGGAATTCGGCCGGCAATGATGATCCGAGCCAGGTTTTTTTGGCGACATAAATCTTTTCGTGCGTCATACAATCGCCGAGAGAGTTTCATCCCACGATATTCCGCATCGACCATGATCTCGATCCCGTACAACGTGTCCCCCTTGCGATTGTGATTACGAATATAGCCGCCATCGGCCACGGCCTTCCAATTGTGCCACTCAAGTCGAGGATCATAGGCCAGAATGAGACTGCTCGATGATGCCACGATTTTCCCATCGCATTCCACGCAAATCTGCCCCTCGGGAAAGAGTGATAGCTGACTGAGGAATTGAGCCCGTTCCCATGTCGGCATTCCGGGAAAACAGCGTTGTTGCAAGGCAATCAACGCCTCAAAATCACCTTCAACTAACGGCCGAACGCGCACATTCCAAGCGTATTCGTTCAAGTCCAAAGGTTTTGGCATATCGATCTTCCTTCAATATTCAAGGGTTTTTGAGAGTTTTTAACGAGAACTTCAGCCCCCGAAAGAGCCAAACCATACTCATCATACAGGCCAACGCTCGAATCGCAAAACCGATGGCGCCATTCACAGGCTGGTTTTGTGGATTTGTGATCGAAACATTCAGTGAAGTTGCAATGGCCTCATGTCGAGTAGGGTGAATCGGAGTAATTATTCCCGGTCCAGCCCTCTCACAGAACCGGCCGTTCGGGCCCGAATTCGGTTCCTATGAAAGCAAAGCTCGAGTCAGCTTGCCTAAAACTCCGGTCTCGACGCTGGTGACATCAAACAGTCACGTTCACGTCAAGAACGCATCCGGAGATCTTGGGAGGCTCAACCTTGTTCCCCCGTTGCCGTTAGCGGCGCTGGAGACATTGAGATAATCAGAATATCGCCGGCGGATCGCACGGTGCGATGGCCGCGATGTTTCATTTCTTGACCGTATGTATCGAGCTAGATATTGTGGATCAAGGGTGTAATGACTCCGCCTTGCGGGCTACCTATCTCGGTCGCTTCTACTTCATGGCCGATCATCACGCCTCGCTTGAGAAACACTTCGCTCCGTTTCAATAGGCTTCCGTCTTTCACTCACACTCGGACGCGCGCGATGATCAAGCCATGGTCCAAGGGATCGCGACCTTTAGACACGTCCATAATGCCGCTTGGATGATGCCAGGCTTCCCCTGTTACTGTGCTGGCTCCCTGTCTGTGGTTCACGTCTCCAAAGACGTGTTGCGGTTGTTTCTGTATCGAGCTTCGCGTCTTTTTGCACGCTCACTCCTGCAACCAGCCGAGTCGAGTTCACTTACGCTACGTTCCCCCTGACTTCCTATCGCTTCCTTCGGCCCCTCGCGTTGGCCACAGAAGCCCTCGCCAGTCGGATTCTCTTCCCCAGAAACGGGGCGAGGTCGGTGCATAGCACCCACTGGGTTTGCCCGCTTCGCCGGGAAAACAAAAAAAGCTTGTGTCGCGCAACGCCATTCGTTATTCTCGATTGCGTCGAAACAGACCGACCGCGGTGAGTCCGACCATCAAAAGAAATGAGGTACTCGGTTCGGGGACGGCATTCAATGACGCCAGAGCGTTGAAGATCCTGCCATCCACTGATTTTGAATTCCACAGGTCGGCTTGCTCGTCTGTATCATAAGTCCAGTAGAGATATCCGGCGATATCTTCGCCCTGCATTTGATTCAGTAAGTCGAGAATGGAGGCCAGGGCGTCATCGATGTCTGGGTAGTGAGTTGAACGCAAAAAGGCGCCAAACTCCCCCATGAGAATCGGCTTCGCATCAGCCCCAAGCAGTGACGCTTTCACCGCATCCCATTCCATGCTTGCCAAGTCGGCAGCCAAGTGGAAATCTTCGCCCAACCCAGCGGGATTGGGATAAAGATGCACATCGAGGTAAGACAAATCTGATTCGGCTAGTGCTGCCAGACGCGCGGGGAAGCGCTCTAAAAGTCGATCGGGTGAGTTCGTCGGAAAGTTATCCCCTGGGCCCGTCCGATCAACAGCATGAAACGAGAAAATACTACCACCGACCAACGCGTCCTGATCGACTAATTGAATTCGTCTCACCGCTTCATTGGAGGCCATAATAATGCTCGCATCAGCCAACGCTTGACGTGAATTGGCGTCGCTGAGAGAGTAAATAATTCCATCGGGGCCCACGGCACTCCCTGTTACTTCGCTGAATGGATAGCGATCGGCGTAAAAACTAAACTCATTTTGAATTTCATAAGAAAGTACCGTGCTCGCTAATCCGGCATCTGTAGCGACCTGAGCAACATCGGCATAAAATTGTGCCCGAGCGTCGATAAAGCTTCTCAATTGGTAATATTGGTTTTCCGTCCCATAACTCGGGTCGCGCGGATAACTCGGATTATTCCAAAATGGCGCCGCGTACCGATCAATAAAAGGAATGGCTTCGAACGTCGTAATCACACGAATACCATTGTCTTGAGCCCGACTTAAAAAGTCGGTGTAATTACTCAGATATTCAGTATTGAGCTCGAGCGAGGACGGCGCTTCAGGGGCGATCCCACGACCATTGTTAGGATCAATGAAGACACGTACGGTATTGAAGCCATTTTGGCTCAAGTCGTTAAACATGGCCGTTGCCCGATTACCATCGTATTGCCCCGGTTGAAAAGTTCCGTGCTTGTCATCGGTCAAGCGAATGTAGTTAAACCCCGTCGGATTAAACGTTCGTTCTGTCGCCGTATCAAAAAACCGACCTCCATCCACGCCAATACGACTGAGCGGTTGCGCCATCGCAGTATCTACCTGCAGAATAAACGCTAAGAGGCCAAACAAAAGCATCGGGACATTCGAACGACCGTTGATGTACATATATTTCTCCCCACGTGAAAGCCTTGATTGATTCCCCTAATGTTGGCCAAGGCAGCTTGTTTCATATTCCACACAACACAAACCAATTACTTTAGACGATAGGAAATCAAAGGCAATAGAGTCTCGAAAGGCGATCGTTTATTTTTTTCGTTTGGAATTTCAAATACCCCGCTGCGACGACTGAGGCTGCGCATCTCTCGGGTTCATTTTGAGGGTGATCGACCGAGATAATGGCTAATCCGAAATCAACACCCAAAACCCTTGCGAAATCTTGAGTAAATCTCTGTTTTTTCGATTTTTTGAAAAAATTGCCAAAGCGTTGCTCTATTGAACTCTCTTGGGGGAAATCCTCTCTTTTACCTTCATCAAAAAATGGAAGTTGATCGCGTTTGTTGGTGAGAATCTGTCGTTAACACGGATCTCTCGATTGCAACCAATGAATACGGATCGAAACGCAAATTCATTCGGCCGAAAGGCTTTAGGTGCGTTTGGGAAACGAAAGAAAGGTGTGACGCGACACAAGACTGTTCACGTCCCGCTTCCATTGATGTACGACGAATGCGACGACGAATTCATTTATGTTGATGGCTGGCGCGGGATAAATTCCCCTAGGGACGACGGGAGAAGCCTGCCTCTTATCCGTGGTATCCGTGTCATCCGTGGTAACAAAGTAAACGACGCCTGCGATTCCTACAGTTCTCTTCGTTAAGTAAGGCGAAACAAATTCGTTTCAATAGGCAGGAACTCGAAAAACTCCGATCTACATTTTGACCATCGACTTTCGAGAAGCGATCCGCAGCGGGATTCATCGCCGTGTAGCGGCACTTCATTTGCGAAAATCGGGGAATTTTTTGTCGAGGCTTCCGTTGAGACTATCGAGTTCGGTCTGAAAGTAAGGGTGATCAGGATAACGCGTGATGCAATTTTCGATCCAGGAAGTCGCGTCCGAATAATGCTCTCGAGCGGATTGGTGATTGCCTAACAGGAGGTCGATTTCGATCCGAGTCATTAACACTTGTGACCAATCCAATAGTTCGCCAGGGAGATCGATGTTGTCTCGATTCACAAACTCCCAAACTTCTGTTTGCGCAATCTCACACCAACGCTGAGCTGAATCCAATTGGCCCAATTCCAAATAAATTTTCGTATACCCCAAGGCCGCCGTTCCTGTATGCCGCCATTTTTGCGAAGGTTGCGGTGTTTTTGCTTTAAGATCAACGGCCGTTTTCCAAGCGAGTTCGGCCAATTTCATGGAGTCTTCAAAACGGCCGGAAGCATGGTCGTACATCGAGTGCAAAATAGCAGTACAAGCCAATGCGTCTTGATAGTCGGCATTGTCAGGTTCCTGGAAACTTATTTCAGAAATCAAATGCATGGCTGAGGTCAAATAACTTCTGTTAATTTGCTCTTGCTCTGGTCCGCGATCGACACTGTATAAACCTAGCCAGCAGTGAAACAAATCAAATTTTACTTCGACGCTGTCAGGATTCTTCCTCAACAGCTGTTCCGCTCGCAACGCTGCCATTTGAAAGCTGTGAGTCGAATCAGAAAACTGCTCGCGCATTTCCTGGACTTTGGCCAAACGAAAATAGGAAACTAAAGATTGTCGAATCACATCCTCGTTTTCAGGGAATGTGACGAGTACTTCATCCATGAAACGCACGGATTCCTCCAACTGTTTTTGGCGAAATTCGAGTGTGCCTTTAGCTTGTTTCAGCATCGTTTCGGCGCGGCGATCGCCCTCGTCGCTCGATGCGAGCGTCATTTCGAGCAATCGCATCGTTTCTTCTTGCCGAACCGTCGCCTGTCGCCACAAAAAAGTCACCGCGGCGAAGCTCGCAATCAGTGACATGGTAAAGGCAACAATCATGGCCGCTTACCGGGGATGCCGCCGACTCCAACGAAACACTCGCTCATGCGTGCGTAACCCACGTGCTCGGACCGGACGTCCCTCTGCAAATCGACGTAAATCTTCGGCAAGCTCCTCCATCGTTTGGTAACGAAAATACGGCTCCTTCTCCAAGCATTTCAAACAGATCAACTCTAAATCTCGTGGTACCTCCGGACGAATCTGACGCGGTGGCACAACATCTTTTTCCAGCAAAAATGTCAACGTCGCGACGAGATCAGGCGCGTCAATCGGAGGTTGCCCCGTTAGGATTCGATACAATGATGCACCGATGCCATAGATATCCGTGCGTCGTGTGATCTCATGATTTCGCGAATCCGCTTGCTCTGGGGACAAGTAGGCTAATGTCCCCAGCAATTCGCCGGAGCCTGT
>JBGSIY010000827.1:0-1892 GCA_041742275.1 Pirellulaceae bacterium
ATCGATCTGTGGGCGATAAAGTTCATCGTCGACTTACAGCAACAAAATGATCGCAAGACAGCAGTAATAAATCCCACCTGCATCGATATCGTTGTTGCTCCCCTTGGCCGATAGTTCCACGTCCTCCAAAATTTTGGTGATCGAGTGTTGAACCAAGGGATGATCGGTGGGGACCATTCGCTCATAGCGTTTGGTCGACTCGACGATCGCCAGAGCTGCCAGGGCAGCCTCGCCATGATCTCGCATCGGGTTGGCCAGCAAATACGCCACCCCTTTTTTGACCATGTTTTCCACGAACTCGTCTTCCGGCGTGTATTTGACTTGCGCTACACTTAGAAGAGGGGAGAATATACTCAACGCAAAAATAATTAGCCCAAGAACCCCCGCGGGCAAGCGAACCATTCCGATTGGGAACAACTTACGACAACATCGGTGCTCACAGTAATCCAGAGTCCGGTCGTGTTTTGCGTAAGCCTGTGGCTTCGTTATGTTTGTCATTATATTCCCTTTTACCCCTTGCCTCTTGCGTGCAGCATCTTTCACAATCGGACCGGACCGACGTCCGTCGCCTGTCCTCGGTTCAAACGTCGCTTCTTGGTGTGAGAAGCAACAAAAAATGTGAAATCAGCTCTTCGGCCACCTTGATCCGCGAGTCCATTTTAGTTGGAAAACACGGCCTTCGGGAGCCACCTCAACGATCCATTTATGAGAAAACCTTAAATTCGCCTGAACGTTATTCTACCCGTGGTAACTAGAGCCTATCCCAAACTGGATCGGAATTATCAGCCGAAACGCACTAGCGTCCGGTTCGACCTCATCGGAATTATTAGCCGAAACGCGCTAGCGTCCGGTTCGACCGAATAAACCGGGGCTAGTGCCCCAACAACGTCCTGCCTAGCCCGCTGCCCTGACTCAACGCTCTCGAACACCGTCCTTGCTTTTCTTCGAGCTCCACGAACTCGGCTGCGGATTCTCGCCGCTTCCACATCATGGCATTCTCACATCAAATCACTCTGGCATGTCGACTCGGCCAAGCCAGAAACTAGAACCTATCATGACGATCCAACTTGCCGCCCACAGCCGCTGATTGATTTCAGAATTAGTTGATTCCGATGTCCGTCACTTCCGGCCGTCTCGTTTTGAAGTCCGAGTCGCCGTTTCTGGGTTGCCTTCTCCGCATGGGGACCGCCGTGAGGGGCCAAAAGCTTGGGTACCGTCGCGAGGGTGCATAGCGGGGGTGACAACAATAATTAGTCCATAGATATAGACGCATTACCGCCGTTCATGCGAACATCCCCGCTATTCGAAAACAAAAAATTGAAAATTCCTCACTGGATTGTGACCTAAAATAGCCGGAACCACGCAATAAATTTGGAAAACGGTGGGATTTTCTGGCGGCTTCTGCGTGGATCGGGGCCTCATTACCGTTTTGCCCTGCATGTCTTGTTGTGATTGCGTCTTAGGGGCAGATAAGGTGGGCAGGTACGATTAGGGTCCCCCATCGAGAATGGAGGCCCCCGGCGGGAGCCCGATTCTGAAACGCTTTGAAACAAAAACAAGCGTTCTGCAGATCGTAGGACCTGGGCGTTCAAAAAATGCTCGAACGAAAGGCAATATTTGCGTGGAGTTCGATTGACAGCAGGAACGGGTCCCGCTACCATCTTGTTCTCAAATCGATAGTGAAATGCGGGGTGTTTCGCCGAGAAACCTCGACGAAATGGTTTTCGCCTAGGGAACATCGTTATCTGGCGAAACTGAATTTTTCCGTCTCCTATTTGTTTTGAACTAAACTGGATTCAGGTGTTGAAATCCACTGGAAGCCAGGTTTGGCACGGCCCGATTCTGATTTGCCGCATGTTTGGCGGTCGATAGTTTTGGAAAAGGCGGCGATT
>JBGSIY010000828.1:0-3355 GCA_041742275.1 Pirellulaceae bacterium
AGCCGTTCTGGTAACCCTGCCGATATTGTTGCTGCTTGCTTATGCTAACGGTCGGGTGGTTGGGGAAGAGTTCTCACCCGACGATTTTTCCCGCCGTGAGTTTGAGTATAACCGGCCGTCATGGTTACCAATTACTTTTCAAGGCATATCTTATCGCTCCCATACCAATAGCTTTATTCCCTCGCTACTGCAGAATCGTACGATCGCTGAAATCAAGCCGGTCACTCGGTGGGATTTGGTTTCTGACAGTCGAATGCCTACGGATTCGACTGCCTACGATGCTCGGATACTATGCCGTTATCTCGATTTGCAGGATGAATCTGGACAATCGTTGTGGGAGGCTTGGAACAGCCAGCATCCCGAAAAAGCCAAATTATTTTGGCCCTACGTCGCCATACTCGCTCGTTCGGGAAACTATTATCTCGTCCCGGATTTGATGGAATTTGCTATCGCAAACGGCGGCCTTACCAATGAAGAGTTTCGAGTGAACATCGATCAGTTGTGGTCGAGATTAACCCGACGATTTGAACTGGATTTGGTGGTTGAGATTCCTGATTAACGCGATGTTCCGAGCGCTAAAGGTGGGCCGTCGACCTAATTTTATTGTTTTTTGCTTACTGATGGGAACGGATCCTAGATGACTGTTCAGATTTATCTTGATCACAATGCCACCACTCCCCTGGATCCGGAAGTGGCGGCGCGATTGTTTGAAGTCCAATCGATGCAGTTGATGAATCCGGCCAGTCAACATCGGTCGGGCCAAGCGGCGCGGCGGGTGGTCGAGGCGGCGCGGGTGCGTTGCCTCGAGTTGGTGGGTGCCAATACTCGCTCCTTTCCTGCCGACCAATTAATCTTTACCAGTGGGGGTACCGAGGCCAATAATCTGGCTATTCTCGGGTTGGCCCGCAAGAACACTCAACTGATTGTTTCGGCCGTTGAGCATCCGAGTGTGATGGGGGCAGCGGCGGCAGCGGGTCTCTGTGGCTCGCTGATCCGCAAAATTCCTGTAGATCGACATGGCGTCTGCGACTTGGACTCGTTGGACCGGATGTTGTCCGAGGGTCCGACGTCGTTGGTCAGTTTAATGCGGGTCAACAGCGAGACGGGGGTGATTCAACCCGTGGCGGAAGCCGCTAGTCTCTGCCGGAACCGGGGTGTTTTCGTGCACACCGATGCGGTGCAAGCCGTGGGGAAGATTGCTGTTTCTTTTGCTGATTTAGGTGTCGATTTGATGACCCTAACGCCCCATAAATTTGCCGGTCCTCGCAGTATTGGGGCTTTGGTGATGCGGCCGGGGCTTGCCCTCGTTCCGCTGTTGCATGGGGGCTTTCAACAAGCATCCTTGCGTCCGGGCACCGAAGACCCGGCGCTGGCAGCCGGTTTCCAGTTGGCTCTGGAAAAGGCCGTGTCACGACAACCTCTGTTTGAGGCCGAGATGGGTGCCTTGAACCAACTGTGTTACCGGACTCTGCAAGAACACGTGTCGGGTCCGTTACATGTCAATGGCGAAGGAGCACCGCGATCCCCCCACACACTCAATGTTTCCTTTCCGGGGGTCGATCGGCAAACCCTGTTGTTGGCGGCGGATGCCGCTGGCGTCGCTTTCTCTACGGGTTCGGCTTGTTCCAGTGGTTCAAGTGAGACTTCGCCGGTGCTGTTAGCTATGGGCCTGGAAAGTTCCCTTGCCGAAAGTGCGATTCGCCTTAGTTTCGGATGGACGTCGACGCCTGACGCTATCTTGAATGCGTCGCTAAAAATTGCCGAAATTGTCAATCTATTACGCCCATAATTGTCTGGATTCCCGGCCTGGTCGTACCTCGCATCGAACGCCAATATTTGGTAAAATTCGGTACGGGTTTGTCTCCTATGGTTGTTCGTTTTCCTCGGTATTTCATGACATTTGCGTCACCAGAAAATTTATTTTTTTTACCGCTCAGCCGTGACGACTCGATGTCCGTCGGTCGCAGTCTGGGTCGAGGTGCATCGCGATCTGAATCCTGTTCTCTATCGGCGGTGGATACGCCATTGTTTGTGGGGGACCGAGCCAACGAATCGTTGAAAATACTACAAGACATCGGCGAGCTTCCCGCTCATTATTGGCCGTTGGTTTTAAGCGGCCCATCGGGTGCTGGTAAAACGGCCTTGGCTCGATCGATCGTTGAGCGGGTTGTGACTGAGGTCCCAACTGGTGTTTCCGCTGGACGATTTGCGTCTCAGCATGAAGGCTTCAGACAAAATTCTGAACGCGTTGAACCGTCGATTCGTTCGCTAGGTCAGCCCCACATTCGGTATCCCAGCTCTCAAAACTCGGATTCGCATTCGGTAGCTACAGCGTCTCCCCAATTCCAGTACAACGATTCCAAACCTGTAAATCCCCATTGGCTTTTGATTTCCGCTACGGATTTTGCTCGCGGCATTACCGACGCTATCGACACTCGTTCTGTCGATCAGTTTATTGATCGTTTATTGTCGTTTGCGGCGATAGCTTTTGATGATATTGACGATTTGAAACACTATCCCGCTGCCCAAACCGTATTTTCTTGTGTTGTCGATCGCTTGTTAGATCAAGATACTGCTCTGGTTTTTACGATCAAAACGGCTCCAGATAAGTTATTGCCCGATTGCGGCTTGTCCCATCAAATCATCAGCCGCATATCCTCGGGTTTGGTCATCCCCATTTCTCATCCCGGATATGCTGCTCGGTGCCATTTGCTTTCGGATCTAGCGAAACAAATTGGAGTTCCTCTTTCGGTCGCTGACATCCAATCCATGGCTCAGTCGTTCCCACTGCCGTTGTCGAGATTGAAACAGCTCGTTGTCGAAGCCAAACAATTGTTGACTATTGAATTAGCTGGCTCTTCGCCCGCTGCATCTCAAGACGTTGCATCTTCGCGAGTTTTAGCTTCTATCTCCCAGTCTTTGACTTCCGATGAAGAAAAGCTTTGTCTTATTTTGGACTTGGTCGCCAAACAATTTAATGTCAAGAAATCCAATGTTCTGAGCACTAGTCGCAAACAAACCGTTGTTTTGGCCCGCAATGTCTCCGTTTACCTTGGTCGCGATGTCTTTGGTTTTAGTTACTCGTTATTAGGTTCGTTTTTAGGTGGTCGCGATCATTCTACTACTATGCATTCCTATCGTAAAATTTTTAACCAAATTCAAATCGATTCTGATTTTTCCTCTGTTATCGACACTGTGCGTCGTCAGCTCATTGATTTTGCTTCGCTAAAAGGCCGTACTGTTTAGCCTTGTCCATGGCATTTGGGCACCTTTTTTTTGGGGATAACTTGTTGCTTGTTTGTTTTAATTTGTTAGCTCTTTTGGCCTTAATCAACATTCTCGCCATTACCTGCAG
>JBGSIY010000829.1:0-2223 GCA_041742275.1 Pirellulaceae bacterium
AATTGTGGTTGAGTCCCGAAGAAGAATGGGCCCATTATCGTCTGCACGAAAACTCCCCGGATGACGCTCGGTATCGGCATTTCCTCAGCCGTCTGTTTGACCCGCTCCAATCACGACTGGCACCCGGTAGCGAAGGGTTAGATTTCGGCTCGGGACCGGGTCCGACACTCTCACTGATGTTTGCCGAGGCCGGGCATCGAATGCAAATTTATGATCCCTATTTTGCTCCAGATTCAATTGTTTTGGACCGGCAATATCAGTTTGTCACCGCGAGCGAAGTCGTTGAACATTTTCATCGACCCGGAGACGAGTTCGCGTTGCTCTGGTCTCGGCTGGGCTCGGGAGGTTGGCTGGGCATAATGACGCAGCGTGTCATCGAGGGACGCTCGTTTGCCGATTGGCGTTATCGGTACGACCCGACTCATGTTAGTTTTTATTCCGAAAGTACTTTTGAATATTTGGCTCAAATCTGGAACGCGAAATTGGAAGTTGTCGGTCACGACGTCGTCCTTTTCCAGAAAATATGATGCCGCGACTCAAGGGGGCCGGTTCTTGCAAACGGATTGCCATCCCGTCTGTTGCCGTCAGACGCCCGGAGGGAACCGTGGGAGGGATTGATCGCACGCGTGATTCGTTTCTGGAATGCTCCCAATCCAGATTTGTTTTAGGCGTGTTGAGGATGTGCGGATTTCATGAGCGATTCCGCCAAGACGGCTAGGTCGAACCAAATTTTTTTTCGATAACACCCTAGATATTGCTTTGTTTTGTTATCTTGTAAGTGAAGTTCTTCATAAACGCGAGTTTGGGTTTTGGACGAATGGGATCGCCTTTTTTTGGCAGATTCCCCTAATGGCAAAATGCAGCTCGGAAACAGAGAGGTAGTGCCCCAAACGGCGTGAATGGTGATCCGAAAACATTGAGATTCCGAACGTAGCGTTGATCCGAAAACAACCGTACAGCGTTCTTCCGATTTTTTTACCGACAACGATTTATGAATAAGATCCCCGATTCTGAAACGCGACTGGAAATACTCGCAGCGATCCATGAGAGTGCAGTAGACGCCATCATTGCCATTGATGAACGGGGCATTGTGGAAACGATCAACCCAGCAACGCAGACGCTGTTTGGTTATTCATCTACGGAACTGGTGGGCCAAAACGTCAGCATTCTGATGCCCCAACCATTTCGCGCGGAGCATGACGGTTATTTACACAAATATCTAAACACGGGAATCGCTCAAATTATAGGTGTCGGTCGCCAAATTACGGCCATTAAAAAGGATGGAACTGTTTTTCCCATACACCTGACGGTCACCGAGGTAAAACTTAGCGACCGCCGAGTCTTTGCAGGGTTCATCAGGGACTTGTCCGAATTGAAACAGGTGGAGGAGCAGCGGGCAACGCTGGGGAAAATCATCGAAGAGTCGTTGAACGAAATTTACGTGTTCGACGCCGATACTCTGCAGTTCATCCAGGTAAATCGAGGCGGACGAGAAAACCTGGGCTTCTCACTTCAAGAGCTTCTCACGATGACCCCTCTCGATATTAAACCTCAGTATAGCCGGACAGAATTCCGAGCGATGCTACACCCGTTGACTTCTGGCGAAAAAAAACATTTGAGTTTTCGCAGCCAGCATCGACGCCGAGACGGTTCGACATACGATATTGATATATGTTTGCAATTAGCCATTTACCAAACCCAAACCGTTTTTGTGGCGATTGCATTGGATATATCGGAGCGATTGGCCGCCGAACGTTTGGTCGCAGAACAACAAGAACAAATGAATTCGGCTCTGGAAAAACTGATCGAAATTCGAACTGAAGAGTTGCATCGCGCCCAAACGGAGCTGGTCCGCAGTGAGAATTTCTCGACGTTGGGTAAGGTCTCCGGTGGAATCGCCCACGAGATTCGCAATCCCCTCAACGCAGTGAAGACATCGGCCTATTTCCTGTTGAACGCCGCTGACCCGTCCCCTGAAAAAGTCCGCGAACATTTGGAGCGAATCGATCGCCAGGTCACGCTGATTGATAATGTCATCACCGCCCTGGCGGATATCGCCAAACTTCCCCAAGCCCGTTTGCGACCGGTGAATATGAGAATGGTTTTAGACCAAGTCGTGCGATTGGCGAACTTACCATCCAGCATTCAGTTTCAATTTGAACTTCCCGAAGCATTGCCCGAGGTATTGGCCGATGAACACCAGATTGCCATCGCTTTTCGAAA
>JBGSIY010000830.1:0-1991 GCA_041742275.1 Pirellulaceae bacterium
TGGTATCAAGGGACGGCGGACGCCGTCCGGAAAAACCTTGCCAATTTCGATCAACATGATGTTGAGTATGTCGCTATCTTGTCGGGTGACCAACTCTATCGCATGGACTTTGGCCACATGCTGGATGAGCATCAACGGCAAAATGCCGATGTTTCAATAGCTTGCATGCCCGTGACGGAAAAAGATGCGCAGGCATTCGGGGTCATGCGAATGGACAACATGGGGCGAGTCCAAGGGTTTTTGGAGAAACCTCAGACATCCCAAGAGCTGGAATTGGTTCGTACGGACCCTGAATTGATGCGAGCGAGAGGTTTTACAGATCCATCCCGCAACGTGATGGCCAGCATGGGGATTTATTTGTTCAACAAATCGGTCCTGCAAAAAGTCCTGACGAAAACGGACTACCGTGATTTTGGTAAAGAAGTCTTCCCGGCAGCCATACGAACTCATCGCGTTTATTCCTATTGGTTCAATGATTATTGGGAAGACATTGGAACCATTCGGTCCTTCTATGAAGCCAACCTCGCTCTCGCCAACGAGAACCCTCCGTTTGACTTGGTCAGCTCAAGCCACACGGTTTACACGCGAGCTCGCTTCTTGCCCCCCACCCGAATGGGAGGCGCATCGGTAAAAAATAGTTTGATCGCGAATGGCTGCCGTATCGGCGAAGGTGCCGTGATTGAAAATAGCGTGATTGGCCTGAGGACAAAAATTGGCGATGGCGCCGTTATTAAAAACTCGATCATCATGGGGGCCGATTACTTTGAATCCGAAAGTCAAGTATCCACGCAAGCCATTGCCACAAAAGTTCCAATGGGAGTGGGTGCCAATGCCGTCATCCATGGCTCCATTGTCGATAAGAACTGCCGGATCGGCGATGGGGTTGTCATTTCCAATGACAAACAAATCGCCGAAACTTCGCTGAACCATCCCCAGTTTGTGATTCGAGATGGTATTCCCGTGATCATCAAGGGCGCGGTCTTGCCGCATGGATGGAAACTCTCCGACGCGTTTTAGTTCCTGTTCGTTTCAGGGCGGGTTCGATGTAATTCCTGTTCGGCGTGATGATTACCACTATGCCTGACAGGCCTATGTCTGATAGCGTCATGTTTTTGGAGAGTCGTATCGCGGAGTTCTATACCGTGACGATGGGTGCGAAAACCTGGCTAACGCCGTAGCGTTAGGTCGCGTTGTAAACGGTTCCGTAAAACGCGCCACCAGCGGTTTTGATGAGGGCCGCATTCTCTTCGAGAAATCAAGGAGAATAAAAAGGGATCGGCAGTCGGTTTGTTAAATAAAGTATTGCCACAAAATCGTACAAGGCGTGAGATAATGCAGGGGCCAACCAGGTGCCCGCCAAAACCATTTGCAATCCAAAGTAGAATCCGATCAAAGTGGTGATGATCCCATAGCTGGAGTTGACCCAATGGCAAATGCCGAAAGTCAACGAGCCGACAAACAGTCCCGTGGCTAGTCCGAGTTGATTGCCCATCAACCAACTTATGCCTCCCTGGATAGCCCAGCGAAACAACAACTCTTCCCCCAAACCGGCCAAAACGCTAATAGCCAAAATCTCGGCCACATTCAGTTGGGAAAAAGCGGGCAACAAGTACTTTTTGATCGCTGCGTTAATGGCACGAAAGGGCCTCCAGTTCCAGCGCCCGACCACGAGTAGCAACAACAATGGCAGCATCCCCCCAATGCCCCAAATCAAGGCCGCTGTTCCCTTGGTTGAAAATTCTTGCAATCGCAACGGTTGATCTCGGTCGTACAATCCCAGCAACGCCAAAGCGACGGCTAAGAAAATGAGTCCTCCCTCAAATAACACGGCCATGCGAAAAAATCCCTGGGCGTCCACGGGATCAACACCCCGAGTCAACTCCTCTGATTCATGGATATTGGGCTCATGCGAATTGGGCTCGACCGCATTTGACTCAGCATCGGGCCGAGAGACACGCTCTTCGTCCAAAGATGAATCCCGAGATTGGGGT
>JBGSIY010000831.1:0-2110 GCA_041742275.1 Pirellulaceae bacterium
AGCGACATTGTCGCTCAGCTTTCCAAGCTGATAGCGAGCACACCCTTGATTGCTTTTGATCGAAAGATGTTGAAGCTTAGGCATATTCGAACGACCCAATACGCTCACGGTTCGGAGAACCGAGCGACTTTACCGTGAACGACTACGATCTGCCGCTATCGAAGCGTGCTTTCTCTTCAACTCTGAAATGGCCACTCCCTACTTTGGGGCCATCAAATAAACCCAAGGTCGATTCGAGAGGATCGCGAGCAGAGTGAGTCATCGTTGCAATTCTGGGTTCAAGGGCAATTGATGAATGGTTCCGTGCAATCGACCTTGCAAATCGCGCTGCTCCTCGGTTTTGATGGCATAGACGAGTTCGTAACACCATGTGGGAGCCATTTCGGGCACTTCTAAAATCACCGTTCGCCGATCGGCCGAGACCGTTGCGGATTTGATCTCCCAGGGATGCTCGTTAATGTGAGGTGAACCGTACTGCTCGGACCGCTTCAAACCCCACACCGTCAAACCGTAGTTGGCTGGATCGGCGGCGGCCTCCGCGTCGATCGGTTCACTGAACATCACAACCATCCTCCCCTGCTGGGCTTGGACCCCAACGGGCAAATGGACTTTGCCCCCCGTATAACGCACTCGATACAGGCCGCCGGGTTGTTCTTGGGTACTACTCCAGGCAAACATGCCGCAACAGTACAACTGGCCGTCCGTGGGAGAAAAGCGTCCACGCATGATCCCGGTTGGAAACGGTGGCAAGTCAAACGCACACATGCCACCTTGCACCTGCCCTCCGACTCGCTCGAAGGGAACCACATACATGCGGCCATATCCATACGAGAAATTCAACAGCTGACCGGATAACGGACCCCAACGTTCGCTATCAACCCAAAGCAACTCCGCGGGCGAACGATCGAAAGAATTGGTGATCCAACATAGGGGCGGCTCCATGGCGTCATCCGAAGAATCGGTGATGTCATGATAGCCAAACATATTGCCATAGAACCCACCCTGTGAAACCCAGTTGATTCGATTCTTGGGGTTCCAGTGCCCTTCCTGATCCGTAACCACAAACGTACCGTCTGGGTTCAAACACACACCGTTGGCCGCTCGAAATCCATTGGCAACAATCTCCGTGCGACTGCCGTCGGCCTGGACCTTGAGCAACGTCCCATGGTGGGGCACGACAGCCCGCAGCGCATGGCGGGCCGATTTCGCATAATAAAAATTACCTTCCGCATCGGTCTGCAAGCCCATCGCGAACTCATGAAAATGCTCGGTGACCTGATGGTCACTGTTGAAGCACTCATACCAATCGGTTTCGCCATCTTGGTTCAAATCATGCAAGGCCACGAGTTGATCTCGGCACGTGACATAGATAATTCCTGCGCGGAGACGAATCCCCAGCGGTTGAAACAACCCCGCAGCGATTCGCCGCCATTTCAATTCTGCACCCGGCTGGGTCTGACCGATGCCATCGACACGCCACACGCTGCCGTCCCAAGTGCACACCACCGCACTATCTCCGTCGGGCAAAAAATCGACTCCCGTCAGTCGCAGGCGACAATGGCCCGGATTGTCCTCGGGGTGACTGAGCACATCGATCGCATACGCCGCATCTGTTTGCGCCACGTTCATCTCCGTCGTCAACACGTCGGGCCAATTTGGCGCCCCACCGTGAGTCAAGGGCTCCAAGCGGGCGAGCGATGTCAACGACGCAAGTTTTTCGTTGACCTCAGCCGTTGGACTTTCGGGCCCCAGCGACAACATCGAGACGCTCAACTTCAAATCGTCGCGACCGGCGGGAATAAATAATCGCAAGTTGCCCTCGTCATCAGCAACCCATTTAAACCCAGCCGAAGGAGTCGCGGCCGATACCAATTGCTGTGCCTGGGATCCCAACGAAAATTTGGCGATCACGCTGATCCCAGCCACGGGTGTTTGCGTTGACGATGTGCGAGTCATCGGTTCCGCGACAAACGCCTGATCCGCCCCCGGCACCGCATCGCCCTCGAAGGCCTTCCATGTGGCCAACGGCGACGCCCCATCGGATCGCGAGTCCTCTGCAAAATCGGTTGGCTGCAAGGAGCGTTGATAGATCTTCAGCTCCCGCATTTCT
>JBGSIY010000832.1:0-2485 GCA_041742275.1 Pirellulaceae bacterium
CGTTGGAACCGGGGGCTTGGAGTGATTCCAAATATTGGCGACGTGCCGTTTGAGACATATCGCTGGCTGAATAACTCGCCGTGCGGACTTGGTTGTCTGTGAACTGTACGCCTTGTTCTCCACTTTGATTGGCCGATTGAACAAAGGTGGGGCGAGTGCCCTGCCCAGGGTTGTTGCCGGACAAGGGGATATTCACTTCGCTGTTCCCAGGCGACGCCTCTTGAATCGATGGTTGCGACTGGAGATAAGGACTGTTGATCACTTCTCCCGTTCCGTCGAAGGAGGGGTCTATATAGACGTCCCCGTAAATGGGATGCGCGGTCGTATCGCACTCACCGTCGACACAATCTTGAGTGATTGGCGGAGCGATGGGGCCTTGGCTCACGACACCGGGGCGAGTCCAACCATAATTGACTTGGCGACTGGCCGATCGTTTACGGGCCAATTCCGAGGCATCATGATAAGCTTTATCAGCCCAAGGTCCTTCGCCAAAACTAATTCCATTGTAGGCCAGGATGGTTCCCTTGCGGCGATGCATCAAGGCGATGTTTTTGTTGTATTCACACAGGGCCGTGTAGAAAGCGATCTCAGCTTGGGCGCGGCGGCGTTGTGCGTCCAGTGCCACGTCGAGCGTTTCGACCCCTTCGGTCGCCAGTTTACGGAAGTGATCTTCTTCCACTGTGGTCGCTGCCCAACGATTGAACGAGGATTGCATTAAACGGCGGTTGGTTGCCAGGGCCCGCACCGTCGCCGTTAGTTCGCGAGTAGCGTCCAATTCTGATTCTTCAAGACGAGCTTGTTCGCGAGCCAATTTGACTTGAGCATTGATCACATTGGAAAGTTCGCGACGCAAACCAACGGGAACTCGGTAATCCAAACCCAATTGGAATTCTTGATAACTCCCACCAAATAAATCATTAAAAGCACCGCTGCCGGGGCTCGGGAAATCAGGAGTATTGTCGTCGTAGCTGACCAAACTATCTCCCAGTCCCAACCAGCGATACAAGCCTGTCACGTTGACGACGGGAAGCAGGCTATTTTTGGCATAGGCCAAAGCCAGTTCTCGTTTTTTGATCTCGATTCGTTCTTGACGCAACTCGGGACGATACAACAGGGCTTCTTCCAGAGAAGCACTCCAATCAAACTCGACAGGAGCCAGTACGGGTTCGTCTATCGGTCGGACGATCTGCCCATCAGTTTGAGCGATACCCATCAGGTAACGCAAATCCGATTCCGCCCCCAGCAACGTGTTGTAGGCGTCGATGACTTGTTCGTCAAAGAAGTGATATTGTTCTTTGGATTGTGAGACCTGTTGGATATTGACGTCGGCCTTTTCATCAAACTGGTTTTTGACGATCCGCCATGTTTCCAAGGCCGCGTCACGCCCCGCTTTGGCCGCTTCCAAATTGCGATAGGCACATTGCAAATCCCAATATCGGATCTCCACATTTGTAACCATGTTTTGCAGCTGGGCTTCGATATTGGCAATGGTTTGGTCGGTCCCCAAGCGTGAGATCACAATGGGCATACGATTGATGAAGGCCCCGCGACCACGCATCAAAGGTTGACGAAATTCGACTTCCATCGCGGTTCGCCACCAGGCGGGGAGGATTTGGAACCCATTGATGTTGGGGTCCGATACCAAAGGAATATTGTTGGCCGTATAGACGTTTGAATTTCTGAAGAACAACAGCGTGCCTTCGGCTGTCTTTTTCGACAATTCGTTTTGGAATGTCACTTGGTCTTGGCGAAAGGTTGTTCGGTCAAAAGGAGCCAGCGTATTGCGAGGCTCATCGGAGTTGGACCAGAACAGACTGGACGAGTATTGTGCGTCGAAGTCGGCCAGGGCTGCCTCGACACCTTGGTTCGCATCCAGTCCGGTGTTGGTGTTCAACGTACCCGGACTCTGGAGCTGCCCTGGAGTTCCGAGAAAACCGGGTTCTGATTCGCGAACGGCCACATCGAAGAAAGTGCCCGCACCGGCAGGGTTGGTGGTCAAGTTATCAATGCCGGGGCTAACGCGGGTTCCCTGTAGATTGGGAGTGCCATATCCACGAATCACTTTGCTGTTTTGCAACGCAATCCCCACACATTCTTCCAGTGTTAGATCATAAAACTGGGCAAATTCGGGATCGACGACTGTAATTGGAGGTTGGGTTTGACTGACCTCTTCCAGGCGCGGAGCGTCCACATCAGGGTATTCAACCGCTGTCGCCTGGTCCAGATAGTAAGAAAGATCGGCGCCACCGGAGTCGCGCAGATACATCGGTTGTGACGGGAAACACCCCGTCATGAACAGCGATGCGATCATTAACCAAACTAGATTTTTTGAGGGTTTGCAGCTCATTGGACTTCCATATCCTGCTGTCGTTCGATAGTGCCTGGTTCGCAGCCAACCAGCGCATCGCTCCTAGCGGACGCATCGCGCCCGATACCATTTTCGAACCCCCCAGATTTCCCTACAACGGAGCCATGCGGATCCGTC
>JBGSIY010000833.1:0-4667 GCA_041742275.1 Pirellulaceae bacterium
GTGGGGTTGAATGCATCCTATTTGCAATCGTTAGATGGTGTGTATCTGCACTTCCGACAAGAACAAGAGAATTTCATTGATGTCGATCAGGTGTGGTTGAGTAGGCTGGCCTGTCGAAATATTAATGACCATTCCACTTTAGATGAAAGCGTAAGGCCGAAAACCAGGGATAGTATATGGCCATTTGATGGATCGGCTTCGCGGTGGTTTAGCTGTAATTCATTAGAGGATTTACCTCTGATTACCCCTGGCGACACCCAAGGGGCCATCGGCGTAATGCGGCCTGATCCTTATTTGCCCACACAGCTTCCGCTTATTCGAGCCATGTTGTACCTTTCCTATGAGCAAAACGTTTGTTCGCTGACTGATCTGGTTGAAAAGTTTGCGCTGTCAGCGAAAGTGGTGGGGGCACAGCAAATACACGGCGTGAAGTGTGAGCAGCTTACGTTGATGCTGCCGGGAAAAAGCGTTGGGAATCCTGCGGCAATGGCGATACCATTGCAGTTAGATATTTGGTTAGACGTCGACCAGGGGTCAATCCAGAAAACCCTTATGTCCCAAGGTGGCCAAAAAATTTTTGAAAGCAATGTGATCCAAATGAGAGAGTTGGTCCCTGGTGTTTCAGTATTTCAAGAGATTCAGAAACTGTATTATCCAGCCAATCGGATAACGTCAACAAAATTGTTAGATGGTTCTTTGAGTATGACAAAGGGAATGGACCCAAAAACATTGGGATTTCAATTTCCTAAGTACATGCGTGTCTTGACATTCGACTCGCCGAGTTCCTCGATGGGTAACTTGCCGACCCACAAAGGCGTCATTATTTTTGGGGATTCAAAAGATGAAATCTTGTATAAGTCGGATAATTATTCAAAGCCGGAGATTGAAGAATGGTGTAGGGCAAACGGGTTTCCTGTACGCAGCAATTGGGGTGGGATGTTCAATTTCGGATCGGTTCAGATGTTTTTGGAATCCGCGAAAAAGAGTCCTGTCGCACCATGGATATTAGTTGGTGCATTCCTGGGTTTTTTGGCCGTTTTGATTTATTGGTTTCGCTCGGTCAAGAGACACGTTGTCTCGTAGCTGGCCGAGGGCCGCATTGATGAGGGAGTGTATGACACGTAAGCCAGGGAAGAGGCACCCAATTTTAAGCACCTGGGTCGTGTCGATTTGCTAAGATTATTCGGTTTGTTTGTAGGGACCGGTAGTTTTTCTTTTCTTGGGTTTTGGGAGAGTCAACGGGCGTGAAAACGACATTTGGCGGATCAAATGAAGGAAATCTCCTTGCGTAATGCTTCGTTGCTTACAACAACGGGACGGTTTCGGTCACGGGGTGACTGATTAATTTTTTTTCGCTTTTGGGGGCCTTGGGTTGGTGTTTCATGGGACTCCTGGGTAAAATCACCGGTGCCGGAACTGGAATTGAGTGACCGCGGACCTGCCAGCGGATGTCTGGCCAACCCGTCCAAAATTCCTGGGCGATAGTTCTTTTTTTCTTTGGGAAGATTTTGTTGAACCAAGCAACCAGTTCAAAATTGCAACTTGTGGCCTTCCCGGGCTACGGCTACGTCGTGGATTCCGAGCATTGGCGGGTGCAAATTGAGGGTGTTGTTCGGCTGCCTTATGCCGCCACGATTCGCAAACGTATGGTCTTGCGAATTTTGGGAAACGTCATGGGGGTTCCGGAAGAGCAGTTGTTGTCCGAGCAATACTTCCCGCGAATCAAGCCGTTTGTCAGTGATGGTGCCAAACACCAGCAGGTCAGCCTGGAGATTGGCGATTATCGCTTTATTCTGCCGCGGAAAACCAAGCGGAACGGGCATTTTTCTCAGACCGTCTTTTTACCCCAGGGGGTCATTGAAGAGTGTCGGCAAATGACGGCCAGCCAACGCTCTTATGTTGACGTTCGCATGCGTTGCGAGGGAGCGTGGAACGAGGCGGGATGTTCACGGATTTATTTGATGCCGAAATCGGGAACGTCGGTCATCTCGGATATCGACGACACAATAAAAAACTCGGCCATCAACGACCGCAAGGAACTGCTTGCCAATACTTTCTTAAGGCCCTTCCAAAGTGTCGATGGGATGGCGGACGTGTACCGCCAATGGGAACAAATGGGGATGGATTTTCACTACGTATCCTCTAGCCCTTGGCAACTGCTTCCTCCGATTTCTGAGATGTTAACGCGAGACGCATTTCCCGAAGGTTCGGTGCATTTGCGGTATTTTCGGTTGCGTAACCATATGTTGCAACGCATGGTGCGGATTAAAAGAAGTGGCAAGATCACGTCCTTGCGCAACGTCGTCAAAACCATGCCCGATCGGAATTTTTTGTTGATTGGCGACTCGGGGGAGAAGGATTTGGAACTGTATCGCAACCTCGTGAAAAAGTATCGAGCTCGGATCCTGGCGGTTTGCATTCGCAACTTGAGCAGTAATCCCTTGCCCACAGAGCGAGTGGAGCGGTTCCAGAATCAATGTCCAGGCACGCCTTTGATCGTGTTTGGTGGCGCCCAAGAATTGTCGGAAAGTGTTAGGGCTTTGAACGTGCCAGGGGTTGCTGTTGCCGGGAATTGAGTGGGATTATCCGGTAACCGTCGGGTGAATTTTCGGGTTGGGCGGGTGGAAACTGCCGATATTCGGGGGCTGGGCCAAACTGGTTCCGGAAATTTTCTGTTTGCGGCTCATTTGGGCTGCCATTCGGCGGAAAATCGTGGAAAATGGCCTTTTCCCCCTTGCTGATTCGCTTTTAAACCGTAATCATATTCGGTTTCGAAAAATCGCGAAAACGTGGTAGTTGGTCGCGGCTCGATTCCCGAGCTGTGGTTTATTTCAGGAGTAATGAATGTCTCGTTATACAGGCCCCAAAGGAAGAATTAACCGCCGTTTGGGGACGCTTGTCTATGAAAGTCGTGGTGCCTCTCGGGCGATGGAAAAACGGGGTAATCAGCCCCCAGGGATGCACACGCGCCCCAAACGTCCATCGAACTATGGTCGTGCGTTGTACGAAAAACAAAAAATCAAGCACTATTATGGCTTGGGCGAAAGACAGCTCCGTCGCTATTTCGAAAAAGCCGGGCGAATGAAGGGGAATACCTCTGAAAACCTGCTACTGATCTGTGAAGCTCGATTGGACAACGTGATTCGTCGCGTTGGTTTGACAGCCACACGCCCTCAGGCTCGTCAAGGCGTCGCTCACGGCCATTTCCGAGTGAATGGCGTCAAGGTAGACAAACCATCGTACTTGCTGCGTCCAGGCGATGTGATCACCATTCGGCCTCGTGAAAACGTTCTGGGGCTGTACCGAAACATCATCGGTGCCGGCGTAGACGGCCAAGGAATTGATTGGGCCAAATTGGATACCGATACTTTGACTGTGAACGTTGTCGGCGTCCCAGGACCTAGCGATATTAGCTTGCCGGTCGATGGAAACGTCGTCGTCGAATTCTTGTCGAGATAACGAGACCCCAACCAGGACCGACGCTCAGATTGGGGAGTTCAGTAGAATCCCCACTTTGTGAGTTTTCGAGACAGACTGCGTGAGTGTTCGAGACTGCTTAAGCCTCGGCCAACGGCTGTTCTCTCTCAGGTTCGCTGGGCGACAAGTTCGAAACAAACCATGGAAAGGCAAGTCACGTATCGCTGTGACTTGCCTTTTTGTTTATTGTGGCGTCAACGGAATAGCGTTGAAGTTGCCATTGATACAAGTGGCCTGAGGCGGGACGTTGGACTAACATCTCCTAAACACCTGGCATTCCGAAACGCTCCCTCGCGGGGCCATCAGCATACAATCATAAAGAAGGTACAGAATTATGCATACACAATTGGTGGTGATTGGCGGCGGACCCGGAGGTTATGCGGCGGCATTTTTAGCGGCCGATGAAGGGATGGAAGTCACATTAATTGAGCGCGAGGGCAAACTGGGTGGCACGTGTTTGCTACGCGGGTGTATCCCTTCCAAGGCCCTGTTGCATGTGGCTAAAGTCATGAGCGAGACGCAAGAATTGGGCCATGAATGGGGTGTCGAATACAGCGAACCCTCCATCAGCTTGGACAAACTGCGAGCCCGCAAGGACAAAGTGATCTCGACGTTGTCTGGCGGGCTGTCTCAATTGGCCAAACGCCGAAATGTAAAAATCATTATTGGCGAAGCCAGCTTTGTTGACGCTAAAACATTGACCTTGGCAGGAGACGATCCCTCGATCCCCGAGGGAAAACAAATTACGTTCGATCATTGCGTGATCGCGACAGGGAGCGTTCCCGCGATGCCCGGCCCCTTCCGCATTGGAACCGATCGAGTCATGGATTCCACCGGAGCCCTGCAGTTGGTCGATATTCCGAAAACGATGCTGGTCATCGGTGGCGGTTACATCGGATTGGAAATGGGCACGGTATACGCACAGCTGGGGACTCAAGTCAGCGTGGTCGAGTTGCAAGACGGCTTGCTAATGGGAGCCGATCGTGACTTGGTAAAACCCTTGCAACGCCGGCTGGAAAAGTTGTTTGATAAACGAATCTTTTTGAATACCAAGGTGGGTGGATTGACCGATGCTGGGGACGGTGTTGAGGTTAATTTTGAGGGACCTGGAAAGACCGGTTCGGAAAAGTACGATCGCGTTCTCGTTTCTGTGGGTCGTGCTCCCAATACCAAAGGCCTGAACCTGGAAT
>JBGSIY010000834.1:0-2755 GCA_041742275.1 Pirellulaceae bacterium
CCATTCCTTACGACGACATTTTCAGGATTAGACCACCGCAAGGTTTCAGCCGAAAATAAATTTCTTAAAAACTTTTAATCGCGACCTTGGTGGATCTTAAAGGTGGATCTCAAATTTCCTCATGTTCAAAAGCCAATCCACTCGCTATCCATCAACAACTGAGGAGGGAGGTTTAGGATGTTTGCCAAGGCTGACATTGCGTCGCAGGTTTCGGTTACTAGTTTTGGATCGCGTAGGTCTGCGGGAGTTAACGTCGTGCGATAGTGTTTCGTAATCCAATCGGTGAGGCGTTGGTCGAGGGCGGCGTTCCAAAGAACGTGAGGATGGATGGCAGCTTGTTCGCCTTCCGTCATGACGACCCTCAGTCGAAGACAAGCGGGGCCCCCGCCATTGGACATACTTTCCCGCAGGTTCAAAAATTCCACGGATTCAATAGGATTGTTGCAATCCTGGATGATGCTTTCCAAGACCTTGGCGGCCGCCGGCGTCGCCTGACATTCCGTGGGACACACCAACACGAATTTCCCGTTCGGAGTTTTCAGCAACTGACTGTTGAAAAGATAGCTGCGCACGGCGTCCGACACCGACAGTTCTTGTTCGCAAATCTCAACGACCACCAACTCGCGATCGGCGAGGGCGAAGAACTGCTCCTGCAATTGAACGATCGCTTCTACCTGATTCACGAAAGCCGATTGATGGGTCAATAGAACATGGCAGGATCCCACAGAAATCACGTCGTTATGAAAAACACCGGCGTCAATCACATCGGGTCTTTGTTGTAAAAAACAGGTGCGCTGCGGTTCCAGTTGGTGAAGTCTGGCGATGGTTTGGCAGGCTTCTAAGGTTTGACGCGCAGGATACTTTGACGGCGCCGGTTCGTTTTGATGGAGCGCCGCACGGCCGTAGACAAACAGTTCGAGTCCCTGATGCTGGTGTTCGGATGCCAATCGCGTATGATTCGCAGCACCTTCGTCTGAGAAAATTCGATTGGCGGGTAGGGGAGGGTGTACCTTAAAATGGTTGGGATCTGCGAAAATAGTTTTCAAAATTGGATAGGTTTGTTCGGCTTCGATGGCCCGATGCAACAATGTCGAAAGATTAGCCGGGGTCAGATGCAAACGGTGGTCAGCGGTATCCGAGGAGGGCGAGACGGTGGCTGCGTTGGCTGTCCACATGCTCGAGGCGCTATAACAGGCGGCTAGTAAAATCGGATCAGTGCGGAATGCGGAATCGATTAGTTGGTTGGTGTTACCAGAAAATCCCAACCGCCGTAGCAGACTGAGTCGCGGGCGGGGGAGGGGAGGTAGCACGGCTTGTCCGACTCCCAGGTTGTGAACAAAACGCATTTTGGCGAGCCCTTGGAGGGCGGCTTTTTGCGGGGACGAGGGTAGCCCGTGGTTGGTGGCCGAAGCGACGTTGCCATACGAAAGCCCAGCAAAGTTATGCGTGGGCCCGACGATGCCATCAAAATTGAATTCGCTTGCAGTCACTAGTCATGGCCCGTCGAAAAAAAAGGAATCTGTTTACTTGACGAGAAACTCGACCATCACGGGGTAGTGGTCGCTAATGTCTCGCTCATTTTGCGGAATACTATAGAACACTCCAACGTGGTCTTGATCCTGTTGGCCAATCACCACGAGGTCTTTGCGGGTAATAATTCGGCTGAAAACAAAATCGGCTTTGGCCGGGTCATCCGACATCAAAGCGGGGCTGGCGAGGATGCGATCATATTCTTTGCCAGTGAGATGGGTAGCTCGAAGTTCGAGAGGTAAGAATTCGTTTAGGTCTTGCAGGTCATCTTGAGGGTCGTCGTTTTCGAGTCCGCGGACGATACCGATATCAGTATTTGGGTCTGGCGTGCCGACGGGATGTTCCGTATTGAAATCGCCCATGATCAGAATATTTTCGCCGTTGCGTATACTCTCGCGCATCCATTCGTGCGCTAAACGCCCCTGCCGCTTTCTTTGATCTTCCTGTTCGGGAGCGGCCCGTAAATGCAAGTTGAGCACGTCCAGCTTTTGCCGTTGCTCTCCCTGCCCCCATTGGAAACGTGCGATTAAATGCTTGCTGAGATTATAGTACTTTTGACTGGCGAACATTTCTGCAGTCTGCTCGCGACGAGAGTATTCAACCAGTCCATCTTTGTAGATAAAAGCGACGTTCTGTTCGGTGCCGAAGTCATATCCGGCGATGAAGCAATAACGGTATTCTTGTTGGTGTTGCTGTTTGAGCTTGCCTACCAACTTATAGACGACGTCACGATTTTCGACTTCTTGGAGGGCCATGATTGTGGGATCGAGTTTGGCGATGACGGCTGCTACCTGTTGCAGTTTCCACTCCCATTCGTCTGGGGAGGGGGCCGATTGTTCTTTGGCCAATTTCTCTCGATTATCCGCCTTGAAATCATCGAAGAACCATTCTAGATTCCACGTAGCAACGCGGATGGCATCAGGAAGCTCGTCGGCGAACGTGTTCTTTGCCGAGGCAAAAATAGAAACTATCGCGAGCGAAATGGCGACAACAACGCAGCGAGTTGGATCGTGGAAGAACAAGAGAACCTCCCGGGCTCAAAAAAACGATCGTAACGAAAATCGAAGGTCAGGTCGAGAAAAAAAATCGCTTATCGGAACCAAGTGAGTCGACCCGTTATAGGAAGTGGCTTCCTGACGAGCATGAATGCGGCAAGCCTTATTGCCACGGGCATTTTCTTATTTGTCTTGCTCCTGGCCATCGTCACCCTCGGACGTGTTTTTAT
>JBGSIY010000835.1:0-1987 GCA_041742275.1 Pirellulaceae bacterium
AGCGCTGAGAGTGACTTGTTGCAAGGCGATCCTCAAGATTTTGCCGGCCAATTGCCAGCCTCGGTGGCTCGAGTGTTTCATCAAACGGGGACTCAGTATCTGATCGGTGGATTTACCGAGCCACGATTGGTTTACAGCTCCGAACAATTCGCGAATCGTATTCATCCCTTCGGCGAACGCCGAACCGTCCATCTGGGTCTCGATGTTTTTGCCCCGGCAGGTTCATCGCTGTTTGCCCCCTTCAATGCAACGGTTGCCGATTTGGCAGAAATTGATGACCCGTTGGACTACGGTGGGGCGATTTTATTGCGACATGAAACCGATTCGGGAGATGTTTTTTTTACTTTGTATGGACATCTCCGGCGTGATTCCGTGCGGCGACTACGTATCGGGCAACCCATTTTGGCCGGTGAGCCATTCGCTCAGTTGGGCGATGAGAACGAGAATGGCGGTTGGCCTCCCCATCTGCACCTGCAAGTACTGGTGGATGACTTAGGAATGGGTTGCCAAGTCCCCGGGGTGTGTCGCCCCTCCGATCTCGCAACATGGCGTGAACTGGTTCTGGATCCCAATTTGATTCTGGGTCTATCGCCAGACCAACTAGGCCCAAGTCGCAGTTCCTATCACGAGACGCTGAAGAAGCGCAAGTCATTGATTGGTCCCAGCGTCCGGACGTCTTATCAACGGCCAATAAAAATGGTTCGAGGCTGGCGGCAATACTTGTATGATCACCAAGGGCGACGGTATTTGGATGCCTACAACAATGTGCCGCATGTGGGACACGCTCATCCCGAGGTGATTGCTGCGGCTGTGCAGCAAATGAACAAGTTGAATACGAACACGCGATATTTAAGCGATACGATTCACGAATTCGCCGAACGACTCACGGCCACAATGCCAGATCCATTGAAGGTCTGTTACTTCGTGAACTCAGCCAGTGAGGCCAATGAGTTGGCGCTGCGTTTGGCCAGAACATTCACGGGCGGTTATGACATGGTGGTGACCGAAGGCGCCTATCATGGACACACATCATCCTTGATTGACCTATCGCCCTACAAACACGCTGGTCCTGGAGGCAAGGGCTCCCCCGATTGGGTCCATACCATGCCACTGCCCGATTCCTATCGAGGTCCGTTTCGCGGACAAACTGAGGCCACGGGTCAAGCCTATGCCGATGCATTAAAAGAATTGTTAATACGGGCTCAACATCGCGGCCGAAAAATCGCTGGCTTCATGGCCGAGACGTGCCCGAGTGTGGGGGGCCAATTGGTTTTGCCGCCGACATTTTTATCGGAAGCCTACCGCTACGTTCGTGAACATGGCGGAGTTTGCATTGCCGATGAGGTTCAAACAGGCTACGGCCGAATGGGCACCGACTTTTACGCGTTTGAAAGCCATCAAGTTACCCCGGATATCGTGATCCTGGGGAAACCGATTGGAAACGGACATCCGCTAGGTGCTGTTATCACAACATCTGAAATCGCCCAAGCCTTCGACAATGGCATGGAATATTTCAGCACCTTTGGCGGCAACAATGTTTCTTGCGCGATCGGGTTGAAGGTACTAGAGATCGTCCAATCGAGCCACCTGCAAAAGCACGCCCGGAAAGTGGGTCTGCAACTTGTTGACGACTTACAGCAACTGAAGTCTCAATTCTCACTCATTGGCGACGTGCGCGGGTCGGGGCTATTTCTAGGCGTCGAGTTGGTTCGCGACCATGTAACGTTGGAGCCTGCTGCGGACGAAGCCCGCTATATTGTGAATCGCATGAAAGAAAATGGAATCTTGCTGGGAACCGACGGCATCTACAACAATGTCCTCAAGATTCGTCCCCCCATGCCATTTGATTTAAACAACGCGCAACAATTGACAACCGCTTTGGAGAGCATCCTGGTAGAGCTTGCCTAACTCCACGCCTCCCATGGCCGTGAACTGCCCTCGTTACCAATTAATATCCCCGCGGATATGGATTAGCTTAAAAACATTC
>JBGSIY010000836.1:0-2112 GCA_041742275.1 Pirellulaceae bacterium
AAAAATGTCATCGTCAACTTCGATCAAAGAAATGTAGGGACATACCCACAACACCACCACACTCGCCAGCAATCCGGTTAAAATCATGAGGACCAATATGGCGACCAGTGTATATTGCAATGCCACTGGCACAACGGGATTAAAAAAGCGGCTCACTAACACTGCAAGCACAGCAGCGCCTCCGATGCAGCACTGCGATAGGCGAAAACAAAATGGCATTTGGTTGAAGTCTGTTTTCATGTGGTAGGTTGATCCGGATGTTTGTTTTCGCCTTTCGATATCCACGAAAGCAGCCTTTTTTTGTTCGTTTGCGGTACCAAGGCCGACGTCTATTGACCGAACGGCCCTTATCTGAATTCGTCCCCTACTGCGAGTGCTTGACTTGTCAATCTTCCTTAGTTCGAGTTTTGCACTTTTTTGGTTGACAAATTGGGGTAGGTAAAAGAGCGGCCCGTGGTGGAGAATTTGGGTTATCAAGACTCACGTTCCCCAACGCACGGAAGCCGCCCATGTATCTTACCGAATCTTTTATGATTTTGCTGCAGGTATTTCAGCCCGTTTTTACGAAACCCAGTTTCGCCACATTTGAATTGCTGATGACGGGGTGGATCAATTCCCCACGCCACCGATATGTCACGGACTTAATCGTTTCTAGCGACTCAACGGATAACGGTCACTTCTCGGACTACCACCGATTCTTTAGTCACGCGGTGTGGGACATTGATCATTTATGGGAGCGGCTGACGAAATTGATTGTGAAAACCTTGATTGGCAAGGACGCGACGATCATTTTGGCCGGTGACGATACACTTTGTCGCAAACGAGGCTTGGGAATTTTTGGAACCGGCATGCACCATGATGCGCTTAGTTCTTCGAAATCGAAAAAGTTATTTCACTGGGGACACGACTGGGTTGATCTTTGCTTGATTGTCGCCAACCCGTGGTGGGCACCGACCAAAGTTTTTGCGTTGCCAATCTGCATGCGGCTGTACCGCAACAAACAAGGGCTGGTTAAAGGCAAAAATAAAATCAAAACCAAACGCAATTCGGCTCGCACCAAGGCGGCGTCGAAGAAAGCCAATCAAGCCGCTGCCGCCAAAAAGAAAGCCGCCGCCAAGGCCCAAGCCGTTCACGAAAAAGAGAAAACACCCGGTAAAACACGGCCCGAATTGATGGCAGAGATGATCGCCTTGGTGGCCAGTTGGTTCCCGGATCGAAAATTTATCTTGGTGGTTGATAGTCTCTACAGCGGCAAAAGCGTTTTGAGTACATTGCCTGAGAATTTCGATTTGATCGGGCCAGTGCACGCGCGGGCGGCACTGTACGAACCTGCGTCTCAAGAAACGGAAGTCCGTCGCGGGCCTCGTCGCAAGAAAGGAGAGCGTCTGAGTACCGCCAGTGAGTGGGAACAGGATCGCAGCAAATGGCAGACGCATCACTTCGATCAATATGGTTTGCATGGCTCGTTGCGAACCAAGTCGCGAACGGAGCTGTACTATAAAGCGGGAAAAGACCGTCTGTTGCGTTTTGTGCTGTCGCAAGATACCGTCGGAGGCAGACCGACGAGGATTTTCTACAGCACCGACTTAAACCTTTCGGCCAAAAAAATTCTCTCGACTTTTTCTCTACGCTGGTCGATCGAAGTTACGCATTATGATTGCAAGCAGCATTTAGGTCTGGAAGATCCCGCCAACTGAGTTCCCCAAGCCGTCCAACGAACGGCACCGATGTCGATGTTCCTTTACAGCTTGACTATCGTCTGGTTCGCAACCAAAGGACATACGGACTTACAATTCCCCAAACGGCCTTGGTATCACTGGAAATCAGAACCGAGTTTCGCCGACATGCTGACGACTTTACGCCGAAAAAGCTGGGAAGATAAATTATCATGCGTGTCGCTCAATCCGACACATTACAATAATTCCATCGAGTTATTAACCTACCTGGCCACTCTCGCTGGATAGCCTCGCGAAAATGCAAAACTCGAACTTAGGCGTTGAAAAACAATTAATTACCGAGCACGAAAAAGGGGACAGGTCCCGTTAACCAACCTAAACTGGACCTGTCCCTGTTTCTTACTCTTTGAAAAAAAAGGAATGGAATACCCATTGC
>JBGSIY010000837.1:0-6548 GCA_041742275.1 Pirellulaceae bacterium
AACGAAACCCGCCATTAACCTTCCAGACTTGTCCTGAAACACACGACGAACTCGGACCCGCCAAAAAGACTGCTAGGTCCGCAACATCACCAGCAGTACCCCAACGAGCCATCAGCGATTCACCCTTGGCTCGCTCTTGCCAATAATCCGGGGCCTCACCTGACCACTCGGTTTGAATCCAACCTGGCGCGACACAATTGACTCGAACAGCGGGCGCCAATTCTTGAGCCATGCTCATAACCCCAGCTCGTATGGCTCCTTTGGTGAGCCCAAACAACAAACCGCTTTCTCCCTCCATTCCTTGATCCGTTTGATCCCAACCCATGTTGATGATCGAGAAATGACCGTTCGGGAATTTTGGGCGCTCAGTCGCTGGCGGTAGTTGGCGATTCGACCCATTCGTATTTGAAAATGGCTCATCGTTGCCAAAGGCAAGTGAACACGCTCTCATGCGTTGGCCGACCTCGCGGGTCAAAATCGTGGTCGCCAAGACATCCACCTTCCAAAGCCTATCGAGTTTTTTCTGAAAGTCGAGATGGCGTGCTTCACCCGTCAATATATCTGCGCCGGCAAAGTTCAACCATGTGTCCACTCTGCCTTGCCAATCCCAACATTCTTGAACGAAACTCGCGAAACCTTCCGAATCCAGTAGGTCAAACGGAATGGCTTTGACACGGCCACCCAATTCGGCAATTTGTAATTCGGCTTGTCGTAATTCGGGCGACAGGGTTCGGCCGTGCACAATGACGGCTGCCCCCGCTTGGGCACAAGCGATGGCGGTGGCATGGCCTATGCCAGTACTACTCCCCGTGACAACGACGATTCGATTCGACAACTCAGCCATCTTTCATTCCTATTTGTGAGCCAACGCCTGGCTGATTTCATTACGTTGTTTTTCTATCGTTCATTTTTTGCTATTGCTACTAATTCTGTTTAGGAATCAGGCAACAAACGATTGTGTCGTTGAGGGCTGACGTGGTACTGACAGAATCGAGATAGAGAAAACGCGTTCGTGTTGATTTTTAAAACTCGCTCTGTAAAAAAACACAGTGAATCAAAAAAAACCGTGCCGCCATTAAATACAGTGTCGCCAGTTTCTCTGGCTACACCACGATTGCTACACCACGATTGCTACACCACGATCGTAGCCAACATTTCTTCCCTCCACGGCTCGCCGGTATTCAAATCGCCGACTCATCTCCACGCGTTATTGAAGCTGCTGCACAACGCTTTGTAGAGTTCTCGCATCACCGGGAAGTTATTCTGCATTGACCCAAACCCCAAACATCGATTTTATAAACGTTCCCCTGCCAGTTCGAAACAAGCCATTTCTCGGTCACTACGTACAATGACGGTTGTACCGCTGATGCCAAACGTGTTCCAGCAAGTCCCCTCAACTGTCGGGAAGACGCCGTGTTGGCGATAGCCTCCCGGCGAGGCATCCGCCAACAGCATTTGTCCATCCTCGGTATGAATCAGCAAATGTTCTCCGACTAATAACAATTGACCATTGCCGGCGCGAGATCGTTCCTTCCAAACAATCTTGCCGTCGGTCATGCGGACGCAATCTAAAAAACCATCGGAGAGCCCATAAGCATGCCCATCGAGAATGACGGGGTTGGTTAATTTTGTTCGGAGAGCGCGGGGGTTGGCCCAGACTTCGTTGGCCTGGAGTTGGTTCCCCTCGGGTTCAATCAATAGCAACTTCGATCCAGCTTGATAGCCTTTGGACAGCAGAACATGATTGTCCGAAACGACAGTGACTTGCGAGCAATTGGCGCTGGAACTGGACGAACCTGGCCAGGGGGCTTTCCACAATGGCTCGCCACCCTCTGGGGCGAAACCAAGTGCAGTTGACTCGGCAACCAGCAAGATCTGGGGCACGCCGGCAATCACAGCATAGGAAGGAGACCCATAACCGATCATTTCCTCCCCAGCTCGCCAACGTTCAGCCCCTGTTTCCTTGTCAAACGCTAACAGCGTCACCATAGTGTCGGCGTCTGGCCCGCCACCTGTCGTGACAACCAAATCATTAATGATCAATGGCGATGCCGCCCTACCCCAGGACAACAAAGGTTCTTGGCGGTATTCTTCCCCAGACAACAATGATTTTCGTGTGATGGAGTTTGCGTTGACCAACGCATCGATCTCGGCTTTCCAAATCAGTTTCCCCGTCTGGGCATCTAAACACAACAATGTCCCCGTGGCGCCTTGGGCGTAAATTTTGCCTGAATCGAAAACGGGGGTGCTCCGCGGACCCAGTCGACCGGCATTGGTCACATCGTCATGCCGTTGGGGATTTTCATATCGCCAAATTCCGCGTCCATCTTTGATATCGTAACAGGTCACGCATTCCTGAGTTCCTCTTTGCTCCATTGTAAACACGTGCCCTTGAACGATGGCGACACCGGACCACCCGGCATCTACGGGAACTTCCCACAACAAACGAGGTGGGGTCGCAGTCCAGTCCGTACTGAGGCGAACGTTGTTAACAACGGCATTGCGTTCTCTTCCGAGGAACCCCGGAAAATCGTGCGGTTCCACCTCATTAAATTCTATGTTTGCTTCGCCGGTCACCTGAGCAACAGTTCGCGGTCCCCAATTTCGAAGTCGAAAATGACTTAACCTTAAGTCCCCTGACTGATCGAATTCAAACAGAATTGGGAATGCGACCCCGACCGCCGCAATCGCCAAGGCCAAACCGAGTCGCACCCAAACGGAAAATGCGCTGAAAGCCAGAGCCCAAATAATCCAAAAAAACCAGGTCGCGAAAATCAGAAGCAGGGGAATCACGTGTCCCATTGCGGGGTCCACGCCCCATTCGCGCGCCAACGTACCACTCCAGATACGACCGGCGATCGCGAGCAAGATCACCAGGACGGTCCAAGAAACCATTTTTAGCGGAAAACGACGCCGCCGTGGTTCGGACTCAACGGCGGCATTATTTTCGATCGGTTGCTTTGTCATCTGCGTTTGCCTGAGTTTATTTAATAGATGGTTGTAACCTTAGTGCCGCACAACGGTAAGCATTTTCCCTAAACCGATTTTTCCCCCAGAAAAACCACCGAAGACACCGGTTTCCTTAGTTTTACGTATTGATCTTATGCGAAAGATAGATCCCGGAGAAGTTCCCAGGTCTTCGATAGCGTAAGCCGGTCCAGATTGGTATCATTAGCAGGCTTATTCGTCTACGGTTTCAGATCAAGAACCCTTTTACCGACTTGAGAATGGGGAAGCAGTGAAATTTGCAGCAGTTGGGCCAATTACCATTCACCTGCCGGAGAAGATCGAATGCAACGCCGATTTACAACGTGAGAATCCCAGTTGGGACATGGCGTTGATTGGAAGTAAGACCGGGATCGATGTAAGGCATATTGCCGCCCCGCATGAATGCTCTTCCGATCTGGCGTTTGCTGCTGGTGAGCGACTTTTTAACGAATATGCGATCGACCGAGATTCGATCGATTTCCTGCTTTTTTGCACTCAAACACCCGATTATTCTCTCCCCACGACGGCCTGTTTACTGCAACAACGATTGGGTTTGCGGACGTCCGTTGGGGCCCTGGATTTTAATTTAGGCTGCAGCGGTTATGTTTACGGGTTGTCTCTGGCCGATGGGTTGATTCAATCAGGCGCAGCCAAACGCATATTGTTTCTGACCGGTGAAACGTATACCAAATTGATTCACCCGACCGATCGTAGTCTACGGACTATTTTTGGCGACGGCGGAACGGCGACGTTGATCGAATCCCATGACCATCCTAGCTTGGCCGGATTCCAATTTGGTACTGACGGTGAGGGGGCCGATACCTTGATTGCCTCCCGCGGCGGATTCCGGGACGAAGCGGACGCCATTGCACCGCGGCATCGAAAACGTTGGCCGAGCGATCTCTATATGGACGGTCCGGGCCTTATTAACTTTTCTGTTTCCAAAATACCGCTCTTGGTGAACTCCGTTTGCAGTGTGACGGGCATCGAATTCAGCGATGTGGATCAATTGTTGTTTCACCAAGCGACGTACAAGATGCTGGAGCAACTGCAGTACGTTTTGGGAGTCGATTCCCAACGTCTTCCGATTCGACTTGAGGGAGTTGGCAACACGGTTTCCTGTACCCTGCCGATCTTGATTGATCAATTGAGAAAAACGGGCGAGGTCACTCCGGAGCAAAAGAACATGCTCATTGGCTTTGGAGTTGGTTGGTCATGGGCCGGTTGCATGTGGCAGGATGTCTTGGCTGGAAAACCACTGACTCGATAACGACTCGTCGGCAACGACTCATGGGCCCACACGTCTTTGTTAAGATTTCCTCTTGCAATCGATTGCCAAGTGATTGAAATTTGCTTCGATCACGGGCAAAATGAAATGGCGTCCTCTGCCATTCTCTTAGGAACCTGCAATCCCATTGTTCAAACCCGAAATGGAGTCAAATATCTTCATGAGTACTCTGCTTAATAAAATTCGCTCGGCTTGTTTACTTTTGATTTGCAGTTTGATTCTGGTCTTGGGGTTCGAATCGGCCGGTTGGGCTCAAGTCAAATTGGAGGAAGGCGAGCAAGTCAAGGTCATGTTTTTGAACCAATGGTTTGACGGCGTGATTGTGGGCAAAGACAAACGATTGTGGGTCGTTGAATTTGAGTTTGGTAGCGAGTCGCAACGCAGGAGCATCGAGCGTCCTTACATTCGCAAAATGTGCGAGATCGATGCAATCGATTTTGTCCGTGGATGGGAAAGCGCGTCGGGAGAATACAAAGTCGAAGCGGCACTCAGAGCAATCGAGGGTGAAGATGTCGTGCTAATGAAGACCGACTGCGAATCTGTCACGGTGCCTCTGGCAAGTTTGAGCACGGCGGATATTGCCTACGTCAACAAACTCAAAAAACAAAATGATGCCGCCGTTCAGAAAGGGCTGATGCCGGCCTCAACACCCGTTCTGCCAGAGGTGGAAGATTTCTCCGGGGGGGTCACTACCATTCCAGCGATTGCTGTCGGCGGAGACGGAGTGCAACCATTAAACGAGGTCCCCGATTTTCTCAAGGAATTCTCACAAGCTGGAACGGGTTTTATGATGACTCGACCCAGACAAGAATTGATTGCTGCCATCCCTGTGGGCGGCCCGGAACAGTTGGTTTTGATGACCGCTCGCGAAGATAACTTCCATAATCGAGGGGTGAAATTTCAAAGTCAGGTCTACTGGGTGTCATTGAAGGCCCAAAAGGTAGTGGGTACCGTTTATGTGACGGCGGAGGATTTTGTTGTCGATTACAATCCGACAACCCAAACGATGTTGTCTGTTCAGCGAGGTAACGTTTTTTCAGATGACAAAAGAGATGTTTTTACCCTATGGTCGCTCAAGCCGGGAGCGACTTCGGCAAAGCCCACGCATCGCTGGTATGGAAACGTTGAAGGCTGGCCCCATTCGATTTTTGCGAAAATCGTCGACGAAAATACGATCGTTGCTAAAGCAGACAGACAGGCCTACTCGGCCTATGACGTTACCGCAAAACGAGTGGTCTATTCGTTTAAATCCGGTAGCTTTTTTGATGCTCCGGTAACTTTTTCTTACGATCGCAAGCATTTAATTGTCCCCGAGGACGGCAAGATAACCGTATTCGATGCGGCCACTGGCGACGTAGCCTTCTCCACTCGCGTCCAAGACAGACATGTTTCGGGCGCCAATATCAATACGGCTGGCGATCGACTGGTGGCCCTTACGGAACGCAATTTGTATGTCTGGGATTTAAAATCATCTGCTCCAGAGCCTCTGGTTTATCCCGCGCCTCTGATTGGCAATCCATTTGGATCGCGTATCGAATGGGTCGATGATGATTTGGTGCTCGCCGAAACCCATACCGAACGAGTACTCTATCGCCTCTCATTGGGATTGCCCGTATGGAGCTACCGATTGGAAACCGGGATGTACTGGGACAATCGAGACGCACTGAAAAATATGGTCTTGAACGGTTTGTTTTTTTACGTGGCCAAGCCCAATATGTTTGACGGCTCCATTGCTGTGGGGGCG
The DNA here is from genome assembly GCA_041742275.1 of Pirellulaceae bacterium. Taxonomy (GTDB): domain Bacteria; phylum Planctomycetota; class Planctomycetia; order Pirellulales; family Pirellulaceae; genus BJ22. Next base: position 6,021 of record JBGSIY010000837.1, read on the forward strand.
GTCCGATTGCCTGGTCCCGGCGTGGAGGAAACTACAAAAAACATCGATCGTGAATCGTTGTATTTGATCAAACCAGGGGTTTCGATGGGGATCCAACTGAAATCGGTTAGTGATCCAGGGCAAGTCGAGCAGTGGTTGCGGGAGAAGATAGAAGCGAACGGATGGATTTACGATCCCAATGCAGAATTAGTAATGCATGCTGAAATGGGGGTCGGTCCCGCACGAACTGAAACTTACAAAGAATTCGGTTTGAATGGACGGGAAACAACTGTTAGTTTCACACCCCATTTTTCCAACCTGGTCATCAAACAGGGAGATTTGATCGTTTGGCAGACCGGAGTCTCCACGGGCGCACCTCCCCTGACTCGTGCCAACAACATTCAAGCTGAAGTGACTTCGATGCAAAAGCCCCAGCTGGAATTTTTTCGAGGCGTGAAAATTGAACCGAAAATCATTGACCCCAAGTACAGTCGTGGTTTCGGCGTTTCGGCGATGACCTTGCGCGGAATCGAAGTCGTCTCGACTTCA
>JBGSIY010000838.1:0-1921 GCA_041742275.1 Pirellulaceae bacterium
GTTGCTAGCGAAGATATCCAAAAACTTGACGCCATCGATGCCGCCTACCGAATCGAAAAAATCGATAGTACGGAAAAAGGCGGCTCTGTTTTCCAGGTGCATGTATTATTTCTGAAACACGGGTGGAAAAACGCCAACATTGTCCTAAGTTTGCGAGTGCCAGCAGGCTCCAACTTGAACTCAACACCTTTGCACCTTCGCCTACTGCTAACAGACCCCAGTGGTCAAATCCCGTTTTTTGGTTCCCTGCGAACCCGATTCCGGGACAGAAATATGCTGTTCACTCGTCCTAAGACTTCGTTTGGCTCCCAAGCTAACGAGAACCGGAGCGGGAGAGGCAATAGAAGTTTTGGCAGAAGTTTCGGCAGAAGTTTCGGCGGGTTTGACAACCGAGCTGTTCCTTAATTCGTTTGTAAAGTTGAAGTTCGTATGGATATCGCAACAATAATTGGTCTGATTCTGGGTTTTGGCCTGGTTGCCGGAGCCATCATGATTGGCGGGACCGATTTGACTCCCTTCATCGACGTCCCTTCGGCCATGATTGTAATAGGTGGTTGCATTGCGTCGCTGTTAATCAATTTTCCCTTGGGTCGCGTGATCGGCGGATTGAGTGTTGTCAAAAAATGCTTCTTGACCAAACTTCCCAGCCCCGATTCCGTCATCAGCCAATTCAAAGAACTGGCCAATGTGGTCCGCAAGGACGGCATGTTGGCCTTGGAAAGCCATGTCGAAAAATGCGATGACAAATTTCTAAAACGTGGAATGGAAATTCTGATCGGGGGAGCCGAGCCAGCTCAAATTCAGAATTCACTTGAGATGGAGCTGTCGGCTATCGAGGCTCGTCACGCGTTGGGTAAAAAACTAATTGATGGGGCAGCGACAGCTGCTCCTGCCTTCGGCATGATCGGGACGTTGGTCGGTCTCGTTCAAATGCTACGAAAATTGGATGACCCCAGCAAAGTCGGTGCGGGTATGGCGGTCGCCTTGTTGACAACCCTGTACGGTGCCTTGATCGCCAACGTCGCCTGCATTCCACTAGCCGGAAAACTTGAAACTCGCAGTCAAGAAGAAATTTTGATACGTGAATTGATGATTGCTGGATTGGTGTCTCTCAGCGAGGGCCTATCGCCTCGGGCTGTGGAAGACAAATTGATCGCCTTCCTCTCACCAACGCAACGGCGAAAACTCCAGTCAGAAGCGGCCTAACACAACTGCCGACGACACCCCCGGCGGGAGCAGGCCGTTGGCGACCTGGGTCGCCCCGGCCCCTACGTCACATTGCTATTTTCGGCCGGTTGAAACACACCTAAAACTGACGCTTGAGAAACATGGCCAAAAAGAAAAAATATAAAGTCGACACAACGGGTGACATCCCGGCTTGGTTCATGACCTATAGCGATGTCGTGACGTTGCTGATGACGTTTTTTATCTTGCTGATGACGTTCTCAACACACTCCCCCGAAAGAACCGAAAAATCCAAGGTCACGTTTTTCAAAGCCTCGGGCGGTTCGGGTTTAATCGGTCCCAAAGCCAATCGGCCGGAAGCCGACAGTTGGGTAAATCGCGTGCGAACACCCGCTGCCAAAATTGCACTCCGTGGTTCAGAAATGCCCCCCATCCTGGAGGGACCCGCCAGCGAAGTGATTGGAAATGGCCTGCAATCATTGAGTGAAGATGAAGACAAGCAAAACGACATGACTACCCACTATGTCGACATCAAGATTGATGAATTGATCGATCATCAGAACCGTCTCACCCCGCGAGGACAATGGATCGCCGAAATGATCGCGAAACAGCTCAAGGGGCTTCCTGTCCATTGTTCGCTGCAAGTTTCCACCGCAGCAACACATCAACGAGCGACGGCTTTTGCGTTGAACTTGTTTGACCAGCAACGCGTGCGGCCCGGGTTGGTCGCAGTGAG
>JBGSIY010000839.1:0-5288 GCA_041742275.1 Pirellulaceae bacterium
TGTTTAGTTCTGTCGGCGCCGAAGGTAGTGAAGGCCGTTGCTGGAATTTTTAGCCCGGCGAGATCACGGGTCCGATTTCGTGTTTTATTTCAGCAGCCTGAATCAGAGGACAGCAGGGCGAATCAAGAACGTTGCTGGCACCCCTTCAGGGTGCAATGTCGTTGGTAACAACCTTCCGGTGGCGTCGCTGCGCTCAACCACCGGCTAATAGCTGATAACCCCTATCGGGGTAAATCGAGAAGTTCGTTCAGAACAATTCCTCAGAGTGCCGAAACAAAACCCCATTTTTTTCAAATTAGTCGGAGTGCATGAGCACCGGGTTTGGAAGGGAATCGGAGGCCAATGCGTTCGGACTAATCCGGGAGCTTAATTCCGGACAATTACGTCGCAGCGTTAGCGTCGTTTGACGGCTTGATTACGTCGCTTCTGCAACGCCTTCTCTTTCTTGGCAATGTTCTCCGGCAGGTCTTTGCCTCGGGGACGCGGAATGCAAGTCGCCAAAAGTCCCAAAAAGACCAGCCCGAATGTCAACGCATAGGCCGCCAAATATTCTTCTTGGCCTGAACTCGCCGTGTCGCTCTGAACGACAACGGGAGGATTCGGATTTCCAGCCTCGGGAAACAATTGCCATAGCACGATTCCCATTACGGCAAGCATCAACATGGGGCCGGCATACAATGCCCCCAGCTTAATCCGTTTGCTCATCGCGAAGCCGACCCCGACGATGATCGCGCCTAAAACAGCAATCACACCTCCACCAATGGGTCCAATGTCGCGTAGACGATACAAGGTCAAGCCAACAGCTGGCAACAACATGCCAATCGTTCCCAAGGCATACACGCCCAATCCCCATTGCACAATTGGCGGGAAATCAGCTTCTTCGTTGGCCTTCTTTTTCTTTTTGCTGCCTCCCAAACGATTGGCACGCAACCAGCGACTAATTTTGCTAGAGGCCGCCTTTGGCGAGTTCCCGATTTGCCGATTTTCCATGATTTCGAGGTCTCGCCAAAAAATGAATTGTGTAACCGCTTGTTTAGACGGAAAAGGCGGCGCTTGCGAACGTGCACAAGGCAGAAAAAGTCAGGCCTATTCTGCCTGGCCAGCTCCGTGCCGCCAACTCTGCCCAGCCCACATAGAGTGGGCGAACTCAACAACCTTCGAGACCGATGACTAAGTTTGGACGAAAGTGCCAGTGTGTTTGCTTCGGTGTTCGCTTCGGCCCCCAACGTTCATCGCGGGGAACCACCGCTGAATCTCCAGTTTAACAAAACTGTCTAACTTTGCAATTTTTCCTTCAAAAAGCGGGCTAAAGCATCCAATCCCGAGTCGACGGCGACTTCCGTTTGGCTCCCGTCGGGCAACCATTTGACTTTAACTTGGCCGGCTTGCAACTCGTCCGGTCCGGCGACCACCACCGCCAGAATTCCGCGGCGATCGGCGTACTTGAACTGAACTCCCATTTTTTTGGCTTCCGGAAATAGTTCGACGTTCAATCCTTGAGCCCTCAATTCGCTGGCCAATCGCAAATAGTCAGCGCGTCCTTGGTCTTGAAAATTGGCAATCATGACTTTGGCTGGCGAGGTTGCCTGTGGAAGCATTGCCAATTGTTCCATCGCCGCCAACAAACGATCCAACCCTAACGAGGCTCCGATTCCCGGCAATTTTTCTTTGGTGAACATTTCGGTCAGATTGTCGTAACGGCCTCCCGAACACACGCTGCCGATCCCCGGTAAGGCTCCCAGAAAGGTTTCGAAAATCGTCCCCGTGTAATAATCCAACCCGCGGGCAATCGATGGATCGATTTGAATCTGTCCCGGAGGAATTCCCAAGGCCGCATAATCGCCAATCATTTCCCGAAGTTCGCCACAGCCTTTCTCGGCGAGTGCGTTTCCAGTTCCCATTTTTTCCAATTGGGCGAGGACCGAGGCGTTGTCACCGGAAATTTCTGCGAAGGCCAAGATTTGTCCCACTTGTTCGTCGTTGGCTTGACTCGTCGTCCGCAATTCGTCACCGACGGCATCGCGGCCGATTTTCGGTAGCTTGTCGATCGCTCGCAACACGACAGTCGCTTGCTCTAGCAACCCAAATTTTTCCAGCAACCCATTGAGGACTTGGCGATTGTTGATGCGAATTTGAAAATCGTCGAAACCAATAGCTCGCAACAACTCGTAGATCACCAGCCCCGTTTCGATATCGGAGGTCAACGAGGTGGTCCCAATGGTGTCGAAGTCGCATTGCATGAACTCGCGATAACGACCGGCCTGAGGGTTTTCCCCACGCCAGACCGTGGCGATATGGTAGCGTTTGAATGGCATCCCCAATTGTTGACTGTGCTGCGAAACGAATCGAGCCAGCGGCACCGTCAAGTCGAACCGCATCCCCACATGCCGGTCTCCTTGGTCCTGGAAATGATACATTTGGCGGTCCGTTTCCTCGCTCCCCTTGCCGGCCAGAATTTCGAATAGTTCTAGAGTCGGGGTGTCGATCGGGGCGAAGCCGAAGGAACGATAGACTTTTCTTGCCGTTTCGATCAAAGTCTCCCGCGGCATCATGACTTCCGGCAAAAAGTCACGGAAGCCCCGCAATGTTCGCGGCTGGATCAATTGTTTATTCATGACGTTCCATCGATGAGTTGTATTGCTAATTCAAAATCGGAAACATTTCCGGGGGCGGCGAGCGGAATTGAGGCGAGTCGGGTGTGTTCAAAAACCGAGCCTCGATATAATCTTGGACTTGTTCCGATGTCTCAAAATAACCGTCGTACACGTAGTGGTCTTCGTATTCACAACTGTCAGTGTGATATTCGCGGCAGATTTGAGGACGGGTCAGATAGATGCCGCACCGGTTGTCAGGTTGCAAATGTTTGCAAACCGTGTGCACCAGTAAAAACCAGTTCTCGTCCTCGATAAAGACGCTTGCACGATCGTGAACCAAAAACCAACGCATAAAATCGAAATCGCGCTGCTCGGTCGGTGGGTCCATGGGCATGGCAAAATAACGACAACATTTGGCTGTACAATAGTCACACAAAACGGCTCCCTCGGGAACTTCCTCGCGAGGGATTTTGGGCAGCGGCGGTTTGTTCATGACGGTATCTCGATCTTTAATCGGATGAAAAAATACGATTCAAAGTGTCACATCGTAGGCCAAATCACTCGGTTTTTGAAGGGTGCCGCAACGACGTTCCCCATTCCAGGCATGGGGACGTCCCAGTTTCAGCCTCGTTGCCCAAACAGCGGGATTGATGACCGGACGTGGCATTTGTCAACAACGAGGTCTGCTTGGCGGAGAAGGGAGCCGGTTTTAACTTGCTCGACCTGATATTCAACAGCCTCCTGTTGCTCGGTATTCTCTTGCTGCCGCTGGTGGCGTTTGCATTGACGATTCATTTTTTGGAGTTGGCCATTCAGAGTCGATTGGCTGGAACCTTTGGATGGCGAAGCGTGTTGTTGACCGGTTGGTTGGGGACGCCGATCCATGAATTAAGCCACGTTGTCTTCTGCTGGATTTTTCGGCATCGGATCGATGAAGTCCGCCTATTCGATCCCGATATTGTGACGGGGCGATTGGGCTACGTGCGGCATTCCTATCGCCGAGGTAATCATTATGAAGAGTTTGGGAACGTTTTTATTGGCACAGCGCCACTATTGGGGGGGACGCTAGTGATGCTGGTCTGGCTGTTTTTGTTCTATCCCGATTTAGCGACAGCATTGTTGCGCAAGCCGGATGCTGTCGAAGTTGCGTCTTGGGGTCAATTGATTGCCAACGTGCTGCAAACGATCTGGCAGTTCTTGGTGAAGTTGTTTACTTGGGAACATCTGAAAACACCGCGACTGTGGGTCTTTCTGTACCTTACGTTGTGCGTAGGAAGTCACATGGCACCCAGCCGCAGTGACTACGTCGGTGGCGCTCGCGGCGCTTGGATGGTGCTGGGCCTGCTGTGGCTCGTGGCCTTGTTCCTGATGGCGTTCACCCCAGATCCCTTGACGCTGGCCCTGAACATTTTTCAACTGGCCACGCCCCTAGTGATCCTCGGCGGTCTCACCATCGCCCTGAGCAGCACAACCTGGGCTCTCGTAACTTTGGTCGTGTCGATACGAGGCTGACGCTAACGGCCCGAAATCGAGGCGAGCAGGACGAAGCAAGAACGTCGTTGGCACCCCTACAGGATGCAATGTCGGTGGTAACAACATTCCGGTGGTGACTCTGGCTCAACCACCGGCTACTAGCTGCTGGCCCCTATCGGGGAAAATCAAGACGTTCCTTCAAAACAATTCCTGAGAAAATTCCCGAAACCAAATCCCTATTTTTGTAAATGAGCCTGAGTGTCTGAGCACCCGGTTTGAAACGGAACGGGACCCTAATGCGTTTCGACTGATCCGGGAACGTATTTCGGAACCTTTGGAACCTATTAGCCGTGGGGCACTAGCCCGCGGTTTATTCGGTCGAACCGGACGCTAGCGCGTTTCGGCTGATGATTTCGGTCAGTTCTGGGATAGACTCTTTGGCAAGAGCCACTAGACTCTAGCGGCGTTTGGTGCGGGGCAGTTCACTTGCTTGTGATCCGATTGCATAGCCTTCGCCACTGGTCAAATAACCTCGCACGACTACTTCGCCATGATTCTCTGGAGGGACCTCGATAATGATGGAAAACGTCCCTGAGGCGACCGTTACTTTTTGGGCCGTGCAAACTAAGTTCTGATGTTTTTCGTAATCCGAGTGAAACTTATCGTTCCCTCTGTCGGCCAATTCGCTTTCCTTTCGAAACAGGGGACGATTGCGAAAACGATGGCGAGCGTAACAAACTTCCAGCACCAGTTCGCCCGAGAAAGGGGCGGTGCCGGAAACTTGGACTTGCACTTCCTCGTCTCTTAAAACTTGTTCGACATCCAGTGCCAACTCCGCGGGCTTTGCGATCCGCAACAACGGATCTCCCAAGAGCATAAAGAGGTCTAGATGTTCGACCAATTCGTCTTGCAGGAGTTCGGCCGTCGGGCTGAGCGCCAATCCCAACTGCTCGATGTTTGTTCGCATCTCGTGAGTCACCCATTCCTGATCGGGCTCGACCATCCTTCGTTTGGCCCGCGTAAATAACTCACCCAAGGTCGCAGAGTTTCCATTAAAATGCTCGCTCATCAATTCCAGCGAGAGGATGCTCATGGCATATGGCATCGTCACGCGCGAACCACTCAAAACGGCAATCGGGCCTTTGGGTTGTCTGAGCATGTTCTCCGCCAAACAATCTTCCGGGTCGTCCACAGCGCCGCTGTAACAACACAGCATCACCG
>JBGSIY010000840.1:0-2500 GCA_041742275.1 Pirellulaceae bacterium
AATTCGCTGCAACAATTCTTTATGATTCCTCACGTGCTCAAACATTTCCACGCTGACCACGCGATCAAAAGAATTTGCTGGCAGCTCCAGATGATTGATGTCGCAAGTCAACACGGTCAGGCGTTGGTCGATACCACGTTCTTGGGCCATTTGCAAAATCGCCTCACGTTGTGTGCGGGAGTTCGATACCGCAACGATCTCGGCGTTGGGAAAATGCTCGGCCATCCAGAGCGTCAACGATCCCCAACCACACCCGAGTTCGAGAATCCGCATCCCATCATGCAACTCGGCTCTTTCGCAGGTTATTTGCAACGCTGCCGACTCCGCATTTTCCAGCTCATTGACTTGATGCGAGTCTCCCTCAAGATCTCCGAAATAACAAGAGCTGTACTTCTTGTGCGGCCCCAAGACCAACTCAAAAAATTGAGCGGGAACTTCATAGTGCTGTTCGTTTGCTTTATCAGTCTCCAGCGCCAAACGATTCTCCACCGCCGCTTGATCTAAGAACTGTTCGCTACGCAACCGCGCCTCTTCGAGCGTTCCAGCCCGTAGCTCTCGGTGGCGCTGGGCGATCAAACGGCGAATTCCTCGGCGCACCCAGGTATCGGGAACCCAACCCCGTTCGATCATCTCCACCGCCAAACCAATCACGCTATCACGCAGACTCATATTTGTAACCTTCTTCGACGGATGGCCGACTCAAAATCCCGTTCGTTCGTGAGAGACAACTTCGCCGTTGATCGTCGATGGGGAGACGTGCCCCTCAGCCAATAACCAACCCTGCCTTGCCGCGTCAGCATCCCCTACACGAGCCTGAATCATGTCAAATCGGCTCTCCCGCGAAGCGAAAAGTAAGTGCACGAGATTGATCTGACGCTGGTCGAAAGCTGCTTCGCAATAGGCCAAATAATAATCCCACATTCGGACAAAACGGTCGTCGTATCCCAGACTGCGAATATCGTCGATCTTGTCCCAAAACCGCTGTCGCCAACGTCTCAGGGTTTCGGCATAGTGGGCTGCGTAATCATTCATTCGCACAGCCCGCATCTCCGCGGCCTGGGCTGCCGAACTGATCAGCCTGGAAATACAGGGCAGGCTTCCTCCGGGGAATATATATTTGCAAATAAAATCGACACTGCGCAAATGCTTCTCGTAACGCTGGTCGACAATCGTGATCGCCTGCAAAAGGAGCAAGCCGTCGGGCTTCAATAGACTCCGACATTTGGCGAAGAACGTATCGTAAAATTGGTCCCCCACCGCTTCAATCATTTCCACAGAAACAATTTTGTCGTAACTCCCTTCCAGCAAACGATAGTCTTTTTCTAGAACCGTAACGCGATCCTCCAGGCCCTCGGCGGCCACCCGTTGTCGCGCCCATTCATATTGTTCTCGTGAGATCGTCGTGGTCGTCACTCGACATCCACAATGCTTCGCGGCAAAGCAGGCCATCGAGCCCCAACCGGTTCCAATTTCCAGGAGATGATCTTGTGGAGTAAGTTGCAACATCTGGCATAGTTGATCCATTTTTCTCAACTGGGCTCGCTGCAACGACTCCGGAGCACCGCTGCTGTGCAATTCAGAAAAAATGGCACTGGAATAATTCATCGTCGGGTCGAGGAACAACGAAAAAAAATCGTTGCCCAAATCATAGTGCTGGCTGATATTGGACTTGGAGCGATGCAGTGTATTTCGACGCAACCAATGCCCGACCCGTTCCAGCCCCTTGCGCAAATGGGCCAAGCCTCCGTCGAACCCATCTAGCAAATCCATGTTGGCGACGAGTAGTCGGATCAGTTGCGGCAAGTCCGAACAAGTCCATTCGCCGTCGAGCAAAGACTCCGACGCGCCGAGCCCACCTCCGCGCATCAACCGACCATATAGAGCCGCATCATACACTTCGATTTGCACGTCAGGAGCATCTCCGGAGGTATCCCCCAATATCCAAACGCCATCGGCATCCCGCACCTGGATTCGGCCCCCCTTCAACGTGCGGCATCGCCCAAATACGAGCTTGCGAGCCATTCGCTGGCGCCATTTCACAGGACGTAATTCCCGACTATTCATTGTGCCCGCCATCGAAAACAACCTTGAATCAAAAAGTTCCAACTACCTACCCAGCATGTTTTGTTTTACTTATTCCACTCCCGCTGGAGGCTCAACCCCTGTCGCTACCTCGGCGGCTGCAACCCAGTGTTTCGCCCGTTCTCATCCTCGCAAAACAACGAGAGCTCAATCCGACTCCTCAGTCGACATGCGCTTCGATTTTTTCAGTGGGATGCTCCGCTGGAGGTTGCTCATTCTGTCGCTGGGCAGCATCCCCCGAAACACAGTGGTGCAATAACCGGAATTCGTTCGGAACATTCACTATTGAATCTTCGGACTCCGCCCCCCGAACGCGACTCTGTTCCCGTTTCAAATCCGTTCCTTGAAAATTCCTACTTCGCTGGCTTGCCGCAACCACCGTTTGGTTCCCATGCACTTCGCCGGGGAACGGATGGGG
>JBGSIY010000841.1:0-3519 GCA_041742275.1 Pirellulaceae bacterium
AGGTTCACTTAACAAACGCTTGGATTTCAACACATCCCGCAGCTGTCATTTAACAGCTCGATCCGGTTAACTCAAAACCGGAGGAGCGCAAATGGTATCTGCCGTGATCCTGAACGAGCTAACGCTCCGAATTGCCGTCACCGCAGATTAGTCCCACGAGCGCCAGACCAATCAAACAAGACAGAACAGAGAATAAGAAAAAATTACTGAAAATCGCAATCCCCGACAGCACAGTAACGCTAACCCACGAGGCCCATCGCGGCGGAAGGAGCCAAATGAATCCGCACAACGATTCCACCATGATAATGGTTCGCGAGTAGACGCGAGCGATCATCTGCAAATCAAGATAATCACCCCATTGCCGCATTTGGTTAAACACCCAAAAGTCACGTTTGACGAAATAAATTTCGTACATAACTTCCCCCGACCAGTACCCGGGGGTCATTTTCCCCACGGCCCCCCCCAGTAAAACCATTCCCAGTACAAAGTGGGACAGGAAAACCGCCTTGGCCGAAAGTGAACTCACCGATTCGACCCCGACTCGTCCACCCAACCACAACAACCATAACGACGTCCAAAACGCAGTTAAAAACGTCATGTCATTAAACGAATGCTGGTGGATACATAAGACAAACAAACTCAGAGACGTTATCCACTGACAGATCAACAACCTGGGACGCTGCATCTGAAACAAACTTCCCACCGCGCCCACCAACGCCAAACCATAGGCCAGCAAAAAAACATAGGCGTTCTGCAAACCACCGGGAAAAAAATCATCTCGAATCGGATATGCCAAATAGATCCGTACACCGGCAATAAAGTAGCTAAATTTCCAAAGAAGCGAAATCAAAACACCCCAAGTCACGACGCGAAGTACTGTCGACAAAGGCCCAGGAATATCGGTGCCACCCTCTGGTTTCGTAATGTCACGCGTCCCTGCCATCTCATTTGATTTGAGTCTCGCGACAGGTTCCCTGGGGTCGTCGGAATTCTCCGACAAATCGGGCATGGACAATGGTTTCATGGGTTGGGCTCCTGACGCCGGATCATGGTCGTCGCGCCCGACCCATCGGGTTTGATTTCCCAAACGGTCACTCGACTTTGGTTCTGATATCGGGACTCAATCACCAGATTCCCTTCCGGACAAGCCTCTAATAGACGAGCTCGATTGTCAAAAAAAGTCAACATGCGCGAGGGGAAATGATTCACACGCCCCGTTTCAAAATACTTCTTTTCCAAATCGCCGGTTTTAAAATCAGTAGCCGAATCGCGGGGAGCCTGACGTCCCATGTCGGGCTCGCTAACTCGAGCGTCGAGATCCCCGCCGATGCCGATATACCAATACTGATTCTCAAGGTTGTACATGGGGGGGATCACCTGCAATGCAGCCCAAGTCGCGAAGTTGGGACTAGCGAAATGAAATCTGTCGATGGTCGCTCTTTGAATGGCGGGACAAATAGGCATCGCGCACAGCCATACCATCACCGCGGCGGCCAAGCCAAAAATCATGGCCCCCGAAATATCGCGAGTCTTAACAACAGAACCTAAAAACGCTCTGAGCCGCATTTGCCACTCTCCCGATCTACGCCAATAACTACCTGCAAAGAACGCATCCCCTTCCTCGAGGAAGGCTTCTGCGGATCTCGTTATCTCTTGCCTTTTTCTCCCGTTTCTCCCTATTGGTATCGACACTGTCGATTCCGTTATCGTGCCTCCCCCTCTGGTTTTACAGGATTTCCCAGACCCGCGGGCCTGGCAAACGAGTCGAAACGGGTGAAGCGATTTAGCCACTTGCCCCACCCCTCTCAGCCCAATCAAAATGGCCGACGTTTTCGGTCCTATTGTCCTGACATCCGCCATAATCCGTATTATCGAATTGCCCTCGGTGTACGTTTGATCGAAGCAATCAGCTCCCACTCTCGACCATTGATCAATTGAAGGCATTGAACGATGATAAGGCAAGAGGAATTGATCCCCAGCACGCTTCTACGGAGGTCGAGCTCTTTTCCGTTCGTAAAACAAGTCGCTCTATTCGCCTGAACTTTCATTCAAATATGCCCCAAATATCTGTCGTCATGGCCTGCTATAACGCCATGCCCTACCTACCTAGCGCTATCGATTCAATTCGCAATCAGTCTTTCAACGACTGGGAATTGATCGTCGTCAACGATGGCTCGACAGATACGTCACTGGAATATTTATTGTCGATCGCCAATGAGGAACCACGGTTGCGAATTGAGACTCAGCGGAACCAAGGTCAACAAGCGGCAGCGAATCGCGGAATTCGTTTGGCGACAGCTCCCTTGATCGCTCGAATGGATGCCGATGACGTGGCGCCCCCCCAACGCTTAGAAAAGCAATTGGCTTACCTTAATTCTCACCCCCAAGTCGGTCTGGTGGGGGGACAAATTAAACGCATGGGTGAGCACAAATCAGGGCTGCCATCGAATCTTCCGTTGGACCATGCAACGATCGTCGCAGGCCTTTTGAAAAATCATCACACCCTGTGTAACGGCACGATCTTGTTTCGCAAAGAACTGTTTGATCAAGTCGGTGGATATTGGAAGCATAACATTGCCGAAGACTGGGACATGTTTTTGCGGATTTCGGATGTGGCCCAGATCGTCAATCTTCCCGACCTGCTGTTGACGATGCGACTCCACAAGGGGAGCATCAACGGCCGCCGGATCGTCGAGGCCCAGTTGTATAACGAATACGCGGCTTCCCTAGCAATTTGCCGAAATGAAAATCGACCTGAAGTGACTTTTGAAGAATTCATGACCACCCATCGCTCGCGAAGGTGGCCCCAGTCTTGGTTATTTTGGCTGGATTGTCAGTCAATTGGCCAATACCGCGAGGCCGTCGCTGAGCTTTATAACGGCTATCCACTCATGGGATCCGCTCGGCTGATTCTGTCCATGCTCATGTCCCCAGCTCGAACCATGAGGCGGCTGGGCAATATGCTGAGCAAAAAATAACCGGGCCTTTCTATTTTTCGACGAGGACCACCCGGGGGACCTCTTGAGTTTAACAGGGTCCCTAAGTTAACTTGGTTAGCTTGAATTGGCATTCGCCCCTCCCAGCTAACGAAAGTGAACCATGTTGGACTTGTTCGACAAAATTGCAGAGACCGTGACCTTCATTCGGAGCCAGTGGGATCAGAAGCCCAAGGCCGGCATTATTCTCGGAACGGGCTTGGGTCCCCTCGTGCAAAAAATCGAAATTGATGTGGCGATTGACTACGGCCAAATTCCCAATTTCCTCCCATCGACAGCGACCAGTCATCGCGGTCGCCTTGTTTGCGGAAAACTGAACGGACTCCCCGTTATGGCCATGGAGGGGAGGCACCATCTGTACGAAGGCTACTCGCTCAAGGACATCACGCTGCCCGTCCGTGTCATGAAGGCCTTGGGGGCTGACCTCTAGGTCGTCTCCAATGCTTGTGGCGGCATGAATCCCTACTACAACTGTGGGGACATTATGGTGATCGAAGACCATATCAACATGCTCGGTGACATC
>JBGSIY010000842.1:0-6658 GCA_041742275.1 Pirellulaceae bacterium
TGGACCGCGCCCTCGACCGGCGAATGGCAAATATCCGCAGCCTGGCAGGACATCGATCCCTACGGCGGTAACGGCTTCCTGTCGGCGGTTGTTCTGAACGGTACGGTTGTCGACTCGCAAATCCATGCTAATGGTCTGGGAGGAGTTTACGCCGAGACATTGTCTGTCAATGCCGGAGACACGATCGACTTTGTGGTCGGGGCAAACGGCAATAATTCTTTTGACTCCACACGCTTCAACGCTTCATTAATATCTTCCGTTCCCGAACCAGGCTCGGGCATGATCGTCGGTCTGCTTGCGGTCGGTACATTGCTGCGACGTCGCCGCACCTAAATAACTCGAAGTGCTTTACATTTTTTCGATACAAAATCATGGAGCTCGTTACGATGAAATCTAGTGGTAATTTAATATGGCTCTTGGTAATTTTGAACTTGTTGGGGTGCAAACCTGCGGAGAACAGTCAGGCCGCAATTGTTGATGGCCCGTCTGTGATGCAAGTCCAGGAAACCAAGGCCGCTGCGGGGCGAGCTGCTGGGAAGATCACCATGGCCGATGGTAGTCCCTTGTCCGGAGACATCCGCGACGTCTCAATCACGATCAGTGGTGTCAGCGAAGCCGGTGAGAGGGTGTCCTATTCGCCTGTGGTGAAGGACGGAACTTACAACCAAAAACTGGTTCCGGGGCAGTACCGTTTCGAGACCGGCCGAATCACTGTCGGATTTGAAGGAACGCCGTTCACCTTTGCCCTCGTTCCTGTCGGTCCGAATTGGAACAAGAACCAGGAGGGAGCCGACGGAATCGTTCAGGATTTTGTCTGGAAGCCGACAGGTCTCGCGGAAACCTACGGGGCCAAGCCTGATCCCAACAACAGCACCCATTGGCATGGTTTGAATATTGGCATGAGTTTCCAGATCTATCGGAATGATCTTAAGACTTCTTCAGTAGTACCGCCTGAGGGTACTAAGCTTGTGTTCACACTCACTCCGACCAGCAAGAGCATTGACGGACGCGAACTGGAACCGATGACGGTGGAACGCGAATGGCGTTTGAAAGATGTTATTCAGAACGACGCTCTCAATGACTTGCCGATTGCCACGTATGAAATCACCGGTGTCGCCAAGGAACCGGACGGAAGCAACAAGCCCATCCTCTTTCAGGGACCGGGGGACTATCCGAACTTCCACAGCAAGGGAACGGTCAAGGTGGAATTCGATAACATCTTGGGCGGGATCGCGAAACCGCCTTTTGGCTGGGTTATCGAATAAGGTAGTCTCGCCTAGGCAATTCACCACAAGTCCGGCGGGCTGCGAATTCGGGTCGAGGGTCACAAACAGGATCTAGAAACTCGGTTGCCATCACCGTTGCTCTGCTTCCTGTATTTTGTTCCGGGATTCGGACCGCAGCTCGAGCAGCCGGATTCGAATTTTTTCCCTGCTGACAAGAATTTTGCAGCTGTCATACTAGTCGGATGTGCAGGGAGACCGGGTCTCTCTGGCGTTGCATGGGGCAGGGTAGGGAGAAAGACAATTTGAATACCGAACGGAACATCGTGGACGAAATTCGACTCGGCTCCATGGCCTGCGAGTTGGGACTCCTAACTAGTGAAGATTTTGTCGCATCGATCGAAGTTTGGCTCCAGCAAGATGCTTGCTCCCTTCAGGAAGTCCTCGCTGATCGGTTTTTTGTCGACGCCGATGACTTGGCACTTGCCCGGGCACTCGTTGGGCAAACGCACCGCGCTGGGTCTAGCACTACGGCCATGGTAGATGAGACCTGGCGATGTTTGTCAGGCAATCTGGGGTCTGCATCCGACAGGAGAGAACCAGAAGACTCGGACTCGCGTTTCCAAGCGTTGCGCCAGTATGCCAAGGGAGGATTGGGACTCGTCTTCGAAGGGTACGACCGGGAACTCGACCGGAAGGTCGCGATCAAATTTCTGGACCCGGGCGTGGCGCAAGATCCGCGTGCCCAAGCAAGATTTCTCCAGGAGTCCGCGATCGCTGGCGCACTGGAACACCCCTCCATTGTTCCGGTCCATGGCAGGGGTGTCCGCCCTGATGGCACTCCCTTTTTTGCAATGCGGATGATCCAAGGCAAAACGCTGCGCCAAGTGGTCGACCAATTTTGGGCGAGTGAATCGCGCGGCACCGTTCCGGACCGAATGCAGTTCCGGCGACTAATCGGCCATTTAGTCCCCGTGGGCCAGGCGATCGGGTATGCTCACAAACAACGGGTGATCCATCGCGACCTCAAGCCTTCGAATGTGATCGTCGGTGAACATGGAGAGATCATGCTGATCGATTGGGGGCTGGCCCGCAGGATCGGCCAACCGGACGCTGAAAGGGACGCGCAACCAATTGACACCATTGGCCCAGGGGATTCCGATCTGACAATGGAGGGAACCGCCTTGGGAACCCTCGCCTACATGAGTCCCGAACAGGCGCGCGGGGACAAGACCACCGGTATCTCGACCGACATCCATGGGTTGGGCGCCATTCTATTCTATGTCCTCACAGGAACTCCACCGCGGGACGCCAAAACGGACCAAGCGATGCTCGAGTTGGCTTGTCAAGGATCTGTCGACGAACACAGACTCCGTGACCCGCGGGTCCCCCCCGCGTTGGCTGCCGTCTGCCTCAAGGCTCTCTCGCCGGACCCCGAAAACCGTTATCCATCGGCCGCAAATTTCGTCAAAGACATTGAGAATTTCCTGGCTGATGAACCCGTATCGGCGTTGCCGGAAAGCCGTTGGCAGACGCTTCGTCGCTGGGCGCGATCGCACCAATCCATGGTCGCCAGCGGGTTGGCAAGTCTGTTCGTGGCGTTGCTGGCGATGGGTTTTTCGCTCACTTTGTTGGCAGGAAAAAATGAATCGCTTCGTAAATCCAACCTCCGGGAACAGGCATCCGCGTTGCAGTCGGCCCAGAATGCCAAAGCGGCACAATTGAATGGCGCCGAGGCGGTTCGCCAGCGCCAACGTGTACTCGGGATACTGAATACATTTCTAATGGAAGTCGAACGGGGCCTAGCTGAGGTGCCAGGGAGCGCTGCCGTTCAACGGAACGTTCTAACCACGGTACTCCAACAGCTGAGCGACATTTCCGCTGAGTTCGCCAGCGACGGGCGTCTCGAACTAGACAATGCGATGGCGCTGGTCGAGCTTGGCGATCTGTTCGCCCGTGTGGGCACTCGCGATATCCAACTCGACCTGCCCCACTGGGATCAGAAGGCAGTGACTCCGCTCGATGCGGCAAGTACTGTTTATGCCGTAGCCATAAAGATCACCTCGCGCGCCCTGGCCAGTAATGAAAGCGAATCTCGTCGCTTGATGGCTGTGATTCAACTGAAGCAGGCCGGGGTTCTCCGTCAGTCTGGCCGCACGTCCGACGCGATCCATTTGTTGACCGAATCGTTGGCAACGCGAAGGTCCTTGCTTGCTGAAGAATCAGACTCGGTCGAGGCCGCGGTCGGCGTGGTCGCTGCAATTGACATTTTGGGCCAGATCCACCTGCAGAACGGTAACCTTGTCGCTGCCCTGAAGGCCTATGATGAAATCTTGTCGATTTTGAAAGGGGCGGCGATACATGCCCCTGATGATGCAGAAGTCATACGACTGACGGGAGTCGCCAAATCCAGACTGGCAGACATTGCTCTGGGCCAGGGCCAACTGGACCGGGCAACGGAGCTGTACCAAGAGGATTTGGCCATCGCCACGAAGTTGGTTCAGATCAGACCAAACGATTTAACCACGCGGCGCGATCTTTGCACGTCTCTGGACCGAATGGGAAATCTGTCGGTGCAACAAGGGCTGCTCGACAAGGCCATGGAAGCCTTCCTGGAGTCCCGCCGAATACGGAAGGAGTTGCAAGCTGCCGAACCAGCAAGTCTGAAGGCCAGCCAGGAGCTGTTTGTTTCTCTGATGAAGTGCGGAGATACGCGGATGCTGCAGCGTGATTTCGCCAATGCACAACTTGACTACGAACAGGCATCGATCCTGGCCGATCAAATGGTCCTGGATAACCCCAACAATACCATGGCCAGTCGGTTCCAATCCCTGGCCGCAGAAGTCCTGGCAGATGTGTTGATCGAGCAGGAGAAATGGGAGGACGCACTTCGCTATGCAAATAAATCGCTGGAGATCAGCCGGTCGCTGGCCGAAAACGATCCAGACGATGGTCAAGCAGAACGGGATCTATACATTGGCCATCTAAAAGTTGCCAAAGTTCATCTGCGAAAAGAGGACTATGAGGCCTGTCTCGCCAGCCTCGAACTGGCTTTGCCCATTGCTCGTTCGCGATACGATAAACAACCAGAATCACGGCAGGCAATCGGCGACTATGGTGGCGTATTGTTGAGAAAGGGCGAAGTGTATCTCAGGTGGGAAAATGCCCCGGCGGCGATCGTCGAGCTGACAGCGGCTTTGGCTCTGTCTGAAACCATTCCCGAGTCCGCTCGGCAGGACGCCCGCTCGCGCCGCGAATTGGCAAACACGACGATGATGTTGGGCCGCGCTCAATTGTTGAATGGCCAAACGCAATTGGCACGCGAGACCCTGGAACGATCCCGGAAGGTGGCCCAACAGATGATCGCGGAGGACATGCGAGCGGAACAGATGCGCAGTGACCTTGCAGAAATCGAAGAGACCCTGTCCTCCATCACCGATAAAAATAGTCCCTAAAATTAGAAAAAGGGGACGGAGATCCTTTTGGGTCCAGGCAAAATCCTGACCGGGGGAACAGGATTCTACGAATCGACGCTAAAAATCGTTCGACGAGTGTATTCATTTAATTGAGTTGGAACGAACTAGTCTTTTTTGTCTGATTTATCAACCAGGTCGAGTTCTTACTGTCAATGATCAAACAGAATGCGCAGTAAAGTCAACCAGGCGTTGTTGAGAGTCCGTTTCCTGCCATTAACGGAGATGTCACGCGGCATCGTTGATACGTCAGTCACTGCAAACCCATTTGAAAAAGCAACAGTTGTCTTTTTCGGATACCTCTGGTTCAAATAGACCGCCACACCCAAAACGTGCTTGCCCTCCTTGAGATTCGAAATGAATTCTTTGACGATTCCCGAGTTGTCAATTTCTCTTTCAACTCCTTGTATCTAGCAGGCGTTACTGAGGCCTTGGAAAAATTGTTTACCAGAACACAAAAAGTCCCCGCACTTATGTCTCATCAACGATGGAGAAATTTCCAATGGCTCAGCAAAAAGAACTCTGACCACAACTTCGTCGCCTATTTTTTCGTTGAAGGCGAACCTTTGCCTGTCAAATAGCTCCATTCATTGAGACACATTTTAGGAATGTTCGCCTGGGAGCGGACTCGGATTCCAACCCCGATGGACAGTGTTCGAATCACTGCGTTCCTGCTTGAGAGCTTTCGAAACTACTAAGAGCGTATCCCAAATCTGATGGGAATCATCAGCCGAAACGCGCTAGAGTCCGGTTCGACCGAATAAACCGGGGGCGAGTGCCCCACGGCGAATAGGTGCTGGTGGAGGTTCTTAATGCTCAACTGCCTTCTGAAATTTTCGTAACATGATTGACTGCCAAATCGGACTACATTAACTCGACTGTCGCGGGCGCGAATCCCGCCGACGTAAACCCTTGGTTTGTGTTGTAGCTCAGTGAGTAGAGCATCGAATCGTCTGGTTTATAAACTTCGTCAATCATTTTTTCACATTGTTAAAGAGAATTAAAATGTGCGTGCCATTCAACTTCCTCGATATTTTGCCGGCTGTCGGCGAATAATTATTTGTCGCCAGAGGCAGCGTCATGCACGACCATTCAACTATCTATTTAACACATGCAGAACGATGAAAAACACAACTGAAGCCGCTTCCCAAACGACCGTCGCCGCCAGGATCGCGGGCGAGGACATTAAACCAGGAGACTTTGTTACGGTCTTGAACGAACTATACGAGTGGCCCTCTTTTATGTGGAGCGGTTCTGGCATTTCGTTGCCAGCAGACGAACTGGTTACCATTCGCCATATGCCCAATGATGCGGGCGAGCTGCACAAGGTCATTGCGGTTTGCTTGCCATTTGTCTACGTCAAGCAGACTCAAGGCGATGTCTTTCCAATCGACACCAGGCAACAGCAATTAGTGCGACTGGATCGCGCCATCGCCCAGCTTGTCTGGAGACAGATGACTAAGAAATCAAAAACCAAAAAGGAAAAAAAGCTCAAATAGAAACATCGATTTACTGACAACTCGGATTACATCACCAAAACCGTGTCTGAATCTATACTTCGTTGATGATTTTCTGAATTTGTTGAACTGCCGATGGGGAATCCGTGACAGCCCTAAGTAATTGTTCCGAGCTAAGATCCTGGTTTGAAGTTAGTGACACGATTCTCCGAATCGAGAAATCCCGGCTCGGAGAGCCGAGCGACCTTGAGCCAAATCGCCAGTTTATTTCCGTTCAACTCCTAAAATAGCAATGTTTGGCGTCCAACTAGTGGATCGGGGCAAAAAAAGAACAGGCATGAATTGGCACTGGCAAATTTCCGCTCCGGACTTGCGGACTGTTGATTTAGTGCCCCATTAAAAGGCATCTTGTCTAGCATTATTTTCCCATCGCACTATGATTTGGCTTTGGGTTGTTTCGGATGCTGGTCGAGGATGGATACATGGGTTATCGA
Source organism: Pirellulaceae bacterium (assembly GCA_041742275.1). Classification (GTDB taxonomy): domain Bacteria; phylum Planctomycetota; class Planctomycetia; order Pirellulales; family Pirellulaceae; genus BJ22. The sequence continues at coordinate 6,648 of JBGSIY010000842.1, forward strand.
GTACCGAAGTT
>JBGSIY010000843.1:0-4868 GCA_041742275.1 Pirellulaceae bacterium
TCATCATGGGGACTTGAGGCCAACGCTGCCGGGCCTCCATGTATCGGGCAATGCTTTTGGCAAAGCCGAATCCAATCGGTTCCAAAACGGGGTCCACCCGAAAGGGGACGTTGGCTGCATCGAGCACGCTCAGGGTCTCCTCGATTTGTCGCCATTCTTCGGGCGTGTCGGGAATCACAACAACCTCGCAGCCCCAATCCGCCGCTTGATCGCGGTTCGAAGAATTTACGCTCAAGACCAATTCAGCACCGGCTCGCGCGGCGGCACTGATTTCAGCGGGATCCAAACTGTCAATCGAGACCCGCAGGCCTTCGCTTCGCAACATGGCCACACACTTTGCGACGTCGTGCCATGTTGAATTGGGAAGGCAACCGACATCAATCACATCGGCACCATTCTGGGCGTAATGGCGGGCCAGGTCGCGTATCTCTGCCATCGTCATCAAGGGAGCATGGTTGATCTCGGCAATGATTTCCACGTCAAAGGAATCTAGGGCAATGGGGTTCGATTCCCCACCCAGGAAGGGGCCCAGTTCTCGTAGATCTTTGGGACCATGACGAACGGGAACTCGTGTTGCGGCCTGCACGGGTGCGAGATCACCGCGAGCATATCCGGGTAATAAAATCTGTGTTGCGGCCGCGGGAACTTCTAATCTGGCCGCGATCCAATCAGGCGTCAACAGAGCGGCGACCGTGATCGGCAAAACCTGAATGCTGTACTCAAAATTGAATTTCGCGGACAACTGGGCCACTTCGTTTTTCAACGCATTGGCGGCTAATTTGCCTGTGATGAAATGAATGTGTTCTTTGCCTTCGGCCATTTTACTTTTTTCAGGTGGAGCTGGATTTAATTTTCAGATTGGGTTTTGGTGGGATCGGTTCCGATAGTCGAACCTTTGCCATTGCCGACTTGCAGGCGATGTGACGTTCCTCAAGATCGGCTAACGTGCTTTCCCAGGGGCAAACTGTTTCTCGCTCGCCAAATTAGCCTCACCTGTCGCTGGCCAAAAATCCGTGACGATAGTTTCAGGTCGATCTCCATTGTGACAGAAGAGAGAAATCATGGAGAGCCCTGGATGACCTAGGCATCCCCAAGAAACTGAGAACTCATATTTTTATCACAGGATAACTGCTTGGGGGATTCTTCGGCTAATTTTTAGAAAAGCAATTTTCGAACAAGAGTCGCTTGCTAGGTGCGTTCCCATTTTTTAGGCCTATGGGTTGTCTGGGAATGTATGCCCAAAAATATCGAACACCCCTTTTGCGGAGAGATCATGACTTGGTCGAAACTGTGATGAAAAACGGTCGCCTTTTTATGACCTGAGGCGAAGCAGTGTGGGAGGATCGGTGATTTCAGTTTTTTGGTTGATAACGCGTGCCGCTAACTTGGATTACAATAGAGATGTAGTCAATTCACGGCCATTCGGTCAGTCTTCCCAGCAACCAATTCGTTGCGGCGTTTTTTAGAAACAACATGTTTATGAACAAGTCATTGCGTTATGCTCGACGACTGATCGAGTTTGAAACGACGAGCCATCTTTCCAATCGTTTGATTTGCAAATATTTGGAAATGAAGTTGGCCAAACACGGGTTTATTGTCGAGAAGGTCCCCTATGTGGATGCACAGGGGGAGCGCAAGATGAACTTGGTCGCCAAAAAAGGCGCAGGGACCGGCGGCTTGGCTTATTTTGGTCACGTGGACACTGTGCCGGCCGACTTCTGGACGTTTCCGCATTGCGGGCCGTTTTCTCCTACGGTGCACAATGACCGTTTGTACGGTCGCGGCGCGTGTGACATGAAGGGGTCAATCGCTTGTATGCTAAGTGCGGCTCAGGTTTTCGATTGGGAACAGTTGAAACAGCCGTTGTATTTTGTTTGTACTGGTGATGAGGAAGTCGGCTTTCATGGGGCTCGCGCCGTCGCGTCGGACAGTGAGTTCTACAAAGAAATGGTAGCCCATCGAACCAAAGGAATCATTGGCGAACCTACCAATTTGGAAGTGGTGCATGCGCACAAGGGGTCGTTGACGCTGACGGCCGTTTCGATTGGCAAGGAAGCTCACTCCAGCACGCGGGAGGGGCTCAATGCCAATCTGGCCATGATTCCTTTTCTCAATGAACTGCGAACCCTATATGAACTCACAGAATCTGATCCGAGTTGGCAGAACCCGGAATTTGACCCGCCCACTCTCTCGATCAATATCAGCGTGAAAGATTCGGCGACGGCGTTGAATATCACGGCCGGAAAAAGTACGGTTACCGTCTATCTCCGGCCGATGCCAAATGTCAATTCCGATCGTTTGGTTCAGCGTTTGGAAAAATGTGCTGAGCAGAATGGGTTGCAGTTGACGGTGAGACGTTCTTGCCAGCCCTTCTGGAAAAACCCCGATTCCGATTTTGTTCGACAATCGTTAAAACTATTGCATCGGTCGAGTTCGAAAACGGTATGTTATGCGACAGATGGCGGTGTTTTCGTAGACTTGCCGGACAAAATTGTGTGTGGTCCGGGGAGTATTGCCCAAGCTCATACGGCCGATGAGTGGATTTCGCTGGAGCAGCTTCAGCGGGGGACCGAAGTCTATGCCAAAATGATACAGCACTGGTGTTGCGAATGACGGAAGAAATTTTAAAGGCGCGAGGAGTCACTTTTGTCGACGCCACCTTGGACTCCACCGACGGCGTGATTGAGTTTCTCCGCCCCTTCGTGGAGGCAGAGCAACTTCTGCCCCGCACAAAAGAAGAAATTCAACATTTATTGAAGCACGGCTTCATGGCGATGGTGGGAGACCGTATCGTCGGATTCGCCACCGTGGAAATTTATTCCCGTAAACTCTCCGAAATTCAATGTTTGGCCGTCGACGCCGAATTTCAAGATATCGGTATCGGGCGGCGGTTGGTAAAACGCTGTTTGGAGCGAGCCCGCGAACTCGGTGTTTTGGAACTGATGGCAATCTCGGCTTCTGAGAATCTCTTCAAAAGCTGCGGGTTTGATTATTCACTGCCCATGCAAAAGCGTGCGTTGTTTATCCAGCCGCAAGCCCAAACCGACTCGGCGTCTTCGACTGACTGAAATGGGCCACGCATGTCAAACAGGCGGGGCCTGGATATTTGACTCGATGAGTGCCGTCATGATTTGAAACACCTCTTCAATTTGCGGCTGACTGCAGAGGAGGAGTGGATGATGAATGAGCAACGTGCGTTCGGCTGCCAGCGTACTCTCCAAAAGTGGTTCGGCGATCCGGCAACGCTCCCCACTTCTGCGTTTAAATATGTTGAATCCGGAAAAAATCGGGAGCCCATGTTCCTGAAACACTTCGAGCAGTCGCCCTCGTTCACACGCTTTGCTCAATTCTGCCGTCATTCGCAAGGGGAACTTGTAATAAATGGGCTGAGCTTGTTCGTTGATGGCTAAGGTTCCAAGATGAGCATTCCAGGGCGCAAGAAGGTGTTGCAGGAACTGCGCATTGAGATGGCGAGTCGTATTTAAAGCGGCCAGTGTTTCGAGCTGAGGCAACAACGCCGCGGCCTGAAGTTCACTCATGGCAGCAATTTCGTTCCCGCGATCTTTCCAAATTCTCAAGCGTTGCTGGAATTGCGGGTCGGATGTGGCAACCGCTCCTCCTCGGCCCGCTGTCAATAATTTACTGCCGCCAAAACTGAAGACACTAATATGGCCCCAAGCTCCCGAGGGGCGTTCGGTGGGAGTGTCCGCTGCGGGTCCGTTTAACGACCGGCTAAAAATTCGACCACCGGGGACTTGGCAAGCGTCCTCAATTAACACAATGTCCTGCGCATCGCACCAATGACGGATCGTTTCGACGTCGGCAATATCGCCATGCAAATGGGAAACAATCACGGCTCGCGTTCGCTCCGAATACCCACGGGCAATGTGCTCAACGTCGGTTACCCAGCGCCGGGGGAGCAGGTCGACTAAAACGGGTTTGGCACCACATGCTTCGATACAACGGAAATTGCCGGGATAATCGTAACCCGCCAAAATGACTTCGTCTCCGCTGCGAATTCCGGCTCCTCGCAATGCGAACTCCACGCCAAGCGTCCCGCTCGAGCATAGGCTAACCGACTTTTGCCCGCTCAAATCGCTGAGTTTTTTTTCGAGTTCCTGCGTGGCCCATCCGTCGTATTTACCCCACGTTCCGTCGTTGAGGACACGGTTCACGGAGTCGCGTACTCCATGGTTTTCTCCGGGCCATTCGGGAACGGAGAACGATAGTTTTCGGGGTGTCGTTTTGTTTCTCGAATTCATCAGATTGTCACTTGAATATAACGAGTTGGTCGGGTGGCAGGTTGAAAGTGACCACTCGGCAGGGTTGCGTTGGATTGGAGTTGGCTACGACTAAAATGACTTTGACATCAACATGTTGTTTACAAAACGTCTCTACTTCCTCTAGCGACATGACAAACAAAGCAGTCGAGAGGGCATCCGCCACGACCGCGCGGGGGTGCAGCGTCGTAACGGATAAGAATGAATCTGCCGGCCAACCCGTTCGCGGATCTAAGATATGCCCTAGCCTCCGCCCGTGATGGTAAAACCCCTGTTTCCCTGAACCGCTGGTGGACAGGGCCTCGTTGCCAATTTGAATTTCTCCCAGGCGTTCGTCGGCCAACAGCGGGTGGGTCAGGGCGACCGTCCAATATTCAGGGCTCGCGCTGGATGCCGAGGGCTCACCCAAACGAGCGACGACACTGCTCTGCCCGCCATGGATCATAAACCGCGATAGGCCTTGGCGTCTAAGCACGGTTACAGCACGATCCAACGCGTAGCCTTTGCCCAGACTGTTCAAATTGATTTCCATGCCGGGTCGTTCGAACCGCAAAGTCCGTTGGGAAGCATCGAAGCGAACGCCGTCAG
>JBGSIY010000844.1:0-3819 GCA_041742275.1 Pirellulaceae bacterium
AGCCTGCCCCCCGGCATTGGCCTCGTCAATTTAACTGTCGATGGCGCGTCAATTCCTTTCCCAACCTGGGACAATGAAGGTCACCTTTGGCTCAAACGACAACAAACCGATGAGACCCAAGCAAATTCAATTGGCGTTCAAATCTATCGGGTAATCGAGGATGGCATTCCGATGTGGTTGCGGACCGATATCGAATTAACGGTATCCGGCAAAGCCCGGGAGGAAGAACTCGGATACGTGTTGCCCGAAGGCTGGAAGTTAGCGACGCTGGACAGCCCAATTCCTGTGGCTGTCGATGACCAAGGTAAAATCAAAGCCCAGGTTCGCGCGGGAAAATGGACAATCAGCCTGCATGCTTTTCGTTCGAACGATATTCGCGAAATTCAATTCGCTAACGATACCCAACCTATGATCGATTTTGAACTCATCGCCTTCAAATCGAATCCCGAGTTTCGTTTATCGGAGTTGACGGGACTGCCGTCGGTGGACGTTTCTCAAACCTCGTTTCCCGCAAAATGGCGGGGCCTTCCCGTCTACCAATGGAAGACCGATTCTAAGATCGTCATCGACGAAAAACTTCGCGGTATGGGAATGCAGAGTCCTGCGGGGCTGAATATACAACGGGAGTTGTGGTTGGACGAAGATGGTCAGGCCCTGACCTATCGCGACACGATCACCGGAACGGGACAACAAATTTGGCGTCTCGACAGTGCTGAAAAACACACCCTCGGTGTCGTTCGCGCCGATGGAAAAGGTCAGTTGATTACTTCCAATCCAGAAACCGATTCCAATGGAATTGAGATTCGCAGTCGCAACTTACAATTGGAGGGAATCGGACGTATTTCCACAGCGAAGAATGTTCACGCAACAGGCTGGCAGACAGACGCCGATGAGTTGAATATGACGATGTATTTACCCCCCGGCTGGCGGATGTTCGCATTGTTTGGAGCCGATGAGGTCAAGGGGGATTGGCTGACCGCTTGGACTTTGCTGGATCTGTTCTTGCTACTAATTTTTGCAACTGCCGTGTTTCGGATCTGGGGGTTTGGAGCCGGTGTCGTGGCCATTTTAGCGTTCGGACTTTCTTATCACGAACCCGCCTCCCCGCGTTTCACCTGGTTTTTCTTGCTGATGCCCGTCGCTCTGTTGCGAGTCGTTCCTGATGGCTGGATCAAAAAATTCATCCGCGCTTGGAAATACTTGGCTGTCGCGATCCTTTTAATCAACCTGCTCCCCTTCCTGGCTCTGCAACTTCAAAACGCAATTTATCCTCAATTGGAACGACCTGGAGTGAATTTCCAACGCAGTGCCTCTGGATTTTTTCCTTGGATTGCCAGTCCGCCCTCGATGGTCCAGATGGAGTACGATTATGAAACTCCCGAGTCGAGCATGTATTTCGAACCACCTTCAATTAACGTCCAAGAAATGCAGAAACAGCAAAGCTCCAAATTCAAATCTCTCAACCTCTCCTTCAATCCCAGAGCACAAATTCAAACGGGACCAGCTCAGCCCGAATGGAGCTGGAATCAAGTTCAATGTATTTGGAACGGACCCGTTTCCGCCGACCAACAAATCACACCCATAATCATCTCGCTCAACCAACACCGTTTGATCAGCGCCCTTCGCTGTACGACATTAGTCGGTCTCACGGCGATTTTAATAAGCTTCCGACGTCGTAAAATTAGCCCCCTGCCCACAACTCCTGCCAGTGCTGTGGCCATGCTGATCAGTGCAGCCTGCTTGCTCATGCCAGCCATGGGCGTTGCACAGGATTTTCCCGATGCTGCAATGCTGCAATCTTTGCGAGAGAAAATCCTGGTGCAAGATCAAGAAATCGACAATGCTGCCGAAATCCCTTTTGCCAGCCTCAGCCTGGATGGAAATCAAGTGACCATGGAATTGGAAATTCATACGGCCAGTCAGGTTGCCGTGCCTCTTCCAGGGGAACTTCCGGTTTGGGCACCGATCGCTGTCTTGGTGAACGAAAAACCGGCTGAGCTAATGTGTCGATCACAGGGATATTTATGGATTGTATTACCCGAGGGCGTACACCGCGTTTCCGTTCGTTCGATGTTGCCCGATATTGCCGATTGGGAATGGACGTTTTTATTGGCGCCGCGCAAGGTAACGATCGAGGCGCCGGGTTGGAGCGTGACGGGTGTGCGCGATAATGGCGTTCCGGAACAACAAGTTTTCTTCGCGCGTCAACAACAGGTAGCTGACGGATCCGTCGCTTACGATCGGAAAGACTTTAACTCCATCGTTTTAGTCGAACGCCAAATCGAAACGGGATTGGTCTGGCAAGTCCGCACTGTTGTAACCCGCCTCTCCAGTCTGGGTAAAGCGACATCCCTAAAAATCCCACTCATCCCTGGTGAAAAAGTACTCGACGGCAACCTCATGGTTCAGGATGGCCAAGTCGAAGTTCGCCTGGGCGCTCAGGACATGTCGATGTCATGGACCAGTGAACTACCTATTGGTCAAGATATCCTGTTGTCAGCCGCCAATTCTGAACAATGGGTCGAACGCTGGCAGTTGCTGATTTCCCCTGTCTGGAATGTAACACAAACCGGATTGGCTCCCATTTTCGAAGCGAACCAAGGAAATTTGATTCCCGTCTGGCAACCTTGGCCCGGCGAACAGGTTACCCTCAGCTTCAACGAACCCCACGCCGTCTCCGGTGAAACAACCACCGTGCAACGCGTTCGTTTCGAGACAACTCTGGGCAGTCGCCAACGTGTCATGAACATGACCATTGATATGGAAAGTAGTTTAGGGGGCGAATTCCCGATCATGTTGGGTGATGATATCGATATCTCGCAAGTGACAGTGAACGAGAACTCCATTCCGGCACGCAGAAACGGAGATTCTCTTATTGTCCCCGTTACGCCGGGCAAACAAAGTATCGAGATCGAATGGCGTCGCGATCAACCCTTGATGTTTGAAACGACTTCCGGTGATGTTACACTCCCGGTTGATACAGCCAACGTGACTAGTAGCGTGACTGTTCCACGCAGCCAATGGGTGCTATGGGCCTCGGGCCCCACTCGAGGACCTGCCGTACGGTTTTGGATAATCCTTGTCTTCTCGATCGGAGTGGCCCTAATTCTTGGCAACCTCCGACACTCTCCCCTGGGTAAACTGGAATGGGTATTGCTGGTCATCGGTTTGACTCAAGTCAACATCGTTGCCGCCATGTTTGTTGTGCTGTGGCTGTTTTTAATCGCCTGGCGCAAACAACTCAACCCCGTGTCCGTCCCCTATTGGGTTTTCAACTTAAGGCAGATTGGGATCGTGTTGGCAACAATTATTTCCCTCGCCATTTTTGTGTTCGTAGTCGGAGAGGGTTTGTTGGGTAACCCGAAAATGTTCATCTTAGGAAACGGTTCGTCCAGCAATTATTTGGAATGGTTTCAACCACGTGGATCGGTAAAACTACCGACAACCAACGTCTATTCCGTTTCCGTCTGGTATTATCGTTTATTGATGTTGCTATGGGCATTGTGGCTGGCCTTTTCACTTTTGAAATGGCTTGCGAATGGCTGGAAAAGTTTTGTCCATGGCGGCATTTGGCGCGGTCGTTCTACTCCGATCCGCCTGGACGCTGAAGTCGTATCAGAAGGCCCCCCAGCACATACTTAAAATCATTTGTGGCAACAATCGAGCAAAGGCACCAAAATGCCCGATAAATGTTCATCCTTTGCTGACGCAAACGATTGAGAAAAATGGTTGTACATTCGATCCATCGCAAAATCCGATTGAATGGGTAGACTGCGGGTCGAACACGTTTATCGTTCAGGCACGAGCACGAGCACGAGC
>JBGSIY010000845.1:0-1869 GCA_041742275.1 Pirellulaceae bacterium
CGCGCGGTGGAGTAAAATATGGTTGAAAGTTTTCGCTGTGGCGGAGATGGTCGGGATGCGCGCTTTCGGTTCGGAGAACCGAGCGACATTGTCGCTCAGCTTTCCAAGCTGATAGTGCGTTCCTGTCAAATATGTGGATATCACCAATGGCACAGTCATTTACGTTACTATTTTGTTTCAAACGAGTTGTCCCATTTTCGAGTCTCGCTTTCAAGACTTCTCGTGGTTGCATCATGAGGTTGTAATTGCTTCTCCGCTTCTTTCGCACTCTTGGCTCGAAGCGGCCTGTTCGTTTCCCCGCAAGGCACTTGCCGATCGCCCCCGGTTTATGCGGTCGAACCGGACGCTAGCGCGTTTCGGCTGATGATTCCGAAAATTTTTGGGATCGGCTCTTAACCTTCACAATCAAGTCCCGTTGAAGTTGACTTTTTGTTGTCTCAATCTGCTTTCCCAATCGGAAATACGACTTCAAAACGAGTCTGATCGCCTGCGCGTCTCCAGTGAACTTGTGCTGCGTGTTGCTGGGCCACGCGGTAGACGACGGAGAGTCCCAGCCCGACGCCATCCGGTTTATTGGTGATCAATGGTTCGAACATTTTTTCAGCAATCGAAGCGTCGGGTCCCGGACCCGTGTCGGTCACGATGAGGCACGGTCCTTGCTGCGTCGATGCCCCCACCAACTCCAAGACAACCTCAGGCTCACGCTGGCTCTCGCTTCCTTGAGCGGCTTCGATGGCATTCAACAGCAGGTTCAGAACCAACTGCTCCAGCCCCTCGGAATCTCCCGAGACCCATTGATTTGATTCCGGGAGGCGCAGTGTTAATCCCACCCGCGCGTGTCGTGCCGCAGGTTGAACCAAAGGCATCAGAGAATTCAACAGGTCTCTTAAATCGATTGGTTCCAGACGCAGAGGATTGGGCCGGGCAATCGATAAAAACTTTTTCAGGTATTGCTCGAGCAGAATCAACTGTCTTTGGGCGACTTGGAGACTCTCGTCATCCGCGCTCGCACACGTCTGTTGATGAAAATCCAATGCCAATTTCGCGCCTGTTGCCGTATTGCGCAATTGATGGGCAAGGCCTCCCCCAAGGAGACCCAAGGTATGCAGTTGTTCCGTTTGACGAATTTGATTTTGGAACTGTTCCAGTTGCCCGGCCATGTGATTGACCGCGACTGCCAACTCCCGCAGCTCGTCTGGCCTTCGTGGTAAAGCGGCCGGCTGAAAATCACCTTGAGCGATGCGCGCTACCTGATCGTTGAGGCTGGCGATCGGGCGACTGATGCGTTGGGCGAACCAGATCGCCATGACGCCCAGAGTTAAACTTGCCAAGAGTCCTGTCACCACCACGGGCCAAACGGCGCCGCGCATTTGCCGGTCGTAATTGGCTTGAGGGTAGTAGACATGTAAGACCTGACGACCCTGACCCTCACGTGGCGGCAAGGGGATCGCGGTATGAAAAAAAGATTCCCTGTCAATTTTTTGAATCGCGTTGAAACGGAAGGGGCCTCCCTGATTGGGTTCCGGCAAATCCAGCGGCACCTCTGCCAACCGGATATCGGTCATAGCGCGGCGATTCCCTGCGGCGTCGACCACCATCAACTCGGCCCCCACCAGCCCCTTGACCTGTTCTAAAACTCCGTCAGTCAGCGGGAAATTAGACTGTTCGATCGTGCGTGTGACCGCTTGAATTCGCCCTTCAATCTGGAGTTGACGCTCCCGGGCCGCCACCCATACGGCCACGGTACTGATGACGCTGACCGTCAGCAGCATCACCACGATCAAAGGCACTAAAATTTGATTGCGAAGAGACCAGCGCATGGCTTTCGGTTTTCGTTGGTTGAAGGCACAAATTCAGGAACGATCGATT
>JBGSIY010000846.1:0-2004 GCA_041742275.1 Pirellulaceae bacterium
GAACTCGCCCGTCGTCGCTGGGGCCAAGTGGAAGAGAAAGATTTTGTCAGTGCAATTGAGATCTCACTACAACACCATGAATTGATGGCCAAAGCGTTGAAATACGACGACCATACTTCAACCATGGCTTATGGTGGTTTCTTCTTCTGGTACAACATGCACGGCCGGAGCGAAGCCATCAGCTTGGTCACCGATCCCTCCATCCGGCAACGTTTGGCCGCCCAGCAACGTGCTCTGATCACAGCGTTACCGGAACTCGACGGTTGTTTTGTTGACTCCCATGAATTGGGGCGTTGTTATGGAACCGCTATGGCACTGATTAGCCTCAGCTTACTTGAAGAATAAGCCTAACCAAGTGTCATTTCGATCGACTTGGATCGACAATATTACAATGCAAGGCCAGAGGTGCTGGCTTCAAGGCAACCTGATGCTCCGCTGGAAAGCCATCGCGTAAACCATTGGGTAGGGGCATGCTGCGGTCGCCAAGTCGCGGGAACAAACTGTCTGCTGCCGGTCGTGCCGAATATAACGCCCTGGCCACAAAAGTCTGCCATTCGTCGTGCAAAGCTTTCATTCGCCGAACCCCTAGCCCGCAAACATCTTCTATGTTGAAATGTGCCAAAAATAATCGCAGGATTGTAGGTTGATGCCACTCCATTGACCTCAAACGCCACTTATCTTCGTTTTTCGATGAAGCCCCGTTGTTTATCGACTATATAAATTTCCTTGTGCCGACCAGCTTGTGCCTACTAATTGCCGGGCAAGCGATTTACGTTGCGCTGTACTTAAGGCAGCGACAGAACTGGCAGCGCCCTCCCCAAGAGTACGCTCCTCCCGCCGCGATTATCCTTTGCCTCCGAGGTCGGGATCCCACGCTTGGCCAGTGCTTGAATGCAATTGCCAATCTGAACTACCCTTATTTCGAACTTCATACTGTTTTCGATTCGGACCTTGATCCGGCCCAAAAGGCGGTACAACAGTTTCAGCAGTCGGCCAAATTTCCTGTGTTCATTCATACAATTACAGAGTTTTCCGGCCAGTGTGGCATGAAATGCCAGGCGATCAATACGGCAATTGCCGCGTTGCCGGCGAGCATTGAAGTGGTGGCACTGGTTGACGCTGATTCGATTGTTGCGCCCAACTGGCTGACAGAAATCGTTCGCCCGTTGCAGTTCCCCGAAGTTGGAGCAGTCACTGGCGATCGTTGGTTTGAGCCAAGCAGTGATTTCGCCAGCGTCACTCGAGCGGTATGGAATGCCGCTGCGATTGTGCAAATGAACCTTTATCAAATCGCTTGGGGTGGTTCGTTGGCCATGCGGCGAGACACCATATTGCGTCTTGAACTCCCCAAAATCTGGAGCCACACGTTTTGTGAAGACACGGTGTTGGTAGATTTATTCCAATCTCAAGGCCTCAAGGTCGTCCGTCCTCGAGACGTCGTTGTCTTTAACCGAGAAACCATTGAATGGAAGAACCTCCATTTTTGGATTGCCCGGCAGCTGCTCACGGTCCGTTTGCATAACAAAAAATGGCCACTGGTTTTTGGTCATGGGCTGTTAGTGGGAGCCAGTCTTTTTCTGTCTTTGTTGCTCTTGCCGATCAACATCATTCTGGGAAATTCTCTCGCAGCTGTAATTATTTTAGGAGTCATCCTCGCCTGCGAACTATTCAATTTTGTATTGGTGATCGGAGTCAATCAAGAAAACGTCAAAATTTTGGTCGCCCACAAACAGGTCACTCCCCCTGGTTCGCTAAGGCGATTGTGGTGGATGTGGCTCATAGCGATTCCATTGACCCAGGTCACCCACTTTTTATCGACCTTGCGAGCACTCACCATGAAGTATGTAATCTGGCGAGGCATTGAATACCAAGTAACCCCAGAAAAAGTTACGGTGATGAAGTACCGGCCTTTTCTCGACCGAAACGCCCCCCACAACGACTTGGATTCTGTTCACTAGTTAATCAGGGAAGGGGAGACCCAACTAGCCATTGAAATCCGAGCGT
>JBGSIY010000847.1:0-3458 GCA_041742275.1 Pirellulaceae bacterium
ATTCTTTTTATGAACAGTGTACTGCAAAATTCGAAAATCTTTGTCGCTGGCCATCGCGGGATGGTGGGGAGCGCCATCGTGCGTGCATTGCAGGCCGCGGGTTGCCACTCGCTGTTGCTGCGTTCACGTCAGGAACTCGATCTGACTCGTCAATCCGAAGTAGAAGATTTTTTTGCACAGGAGCGACCCGAGGTAGTGATTTTTGCGGCGGCTCGAGTCGGGGGCATTCATGCGAATAACACTTACCCCGCCGACTTCATCTACGACAATCTCACGATGGCTACCAATGCGATCCACGCGGCCTACCGTTTTGCCACGCAGCGCTTTCTCTTTCTAGGCAGCACGTGCATCTATCCTCGTATGGCCCCGCAGCCCATGACCGAGGACTGCTTGCTAACCAGCCCCCTAGAAAAGACCAATGAAGCCTACGCGTTGGCCAAGATTGCCGGTTTAAAAATGTGCGAATATTATCGACGGCAATATGGTGTGCTGTTTCACAGCGCGATGCCCACCAATTTGTATGGCCCCGGGGACAACTATCATCCAGAAAATTCCCATGTACTCCCCGCTCTGATTCGACGTTTTCACGAAGCCCGCGTCGCGAATGCTGAGAGTGTCACGATATGGGGAACGGGCTCACCCCGCCGCGAATTTTTATATGTTGACGACCTGGCTGCGGCTACGTTGCATTTGTTGCAACTCGAGAATCCTCCGGATTGGGTTAACGTGGGGACAGGTGTCGACATCAGCATTGCCGATCTCGCTCACTTGGTCGGCCAAGTGGTCGGGTTCCCCGGACGCATTGACTTTGATCCCACCAAGCCCGATGGGACTCCGATAAAACGAACTTCCATTGATCTTATTCGATCGACGGGTTGGGCCCCAACCGTTAAACTGGATCAAGGACTTGCACTTACTTATTCCACGTTTCTCGCCGAAACAAACGAACAATTACTGAGAGAGGTTTAAGCCGCTGATGAGCAAACGCGCTTTGATTACTGGAATTACAGGCCAAGACGGTTCCTATTTGGCGGAACTTTTACTTGAGAAGGGTTACGAAGTCCATGGCATCGTCCGCCGCAGCAGCAGTTTCAATACAGCGAGACTGGATCATATCTATCGCGACCCTCACGACCCTGGCGCCAAGTTATTCCTGCACTACGGTGATTTGACCGACGGTCAAAACATCACCAATTTGGTGTTGGATGTCCAGCCGGACGAAATCTACAACTTGGGAGCGCAGAGTCATGTACGCGTCTCATTTGACGCTCCGGCCTACACGCTCCAAGTCGTTGGCGTCGGTGCGTTAAACGTATTAGAGGCAGCCCGCCAACTGAACAAAACCAAAGAGGTTCGCGTTTATCAGGCCAGCAGTAGCGAAATGTACGGCGACGTTCTCGAGGTACCGCAAACGGAGAGAACCCCCTTTCGCCCGCAGTCCCCCTATGCGTGTGCCAAGGTTTACGCGTTTCATCAAACGGTCAATTATCGCGAAGCCTATGAGCTGTTTGCAGTGAATGGAATTTTGTTCAATCACGAATCGCCACGCCGAGGCGAAACGTTTGTGACTCGCAAGATCACGCGCGCTGCCACACGTATTAAACTGGGATTGCAAGACAAATTGTACCTGGGGAACTTGGACGCCAAACGGGACTGGGGCTATGCAAAAGACTATGTCGAGGGAATGTGGATGATGCTGCAACATCACGAACCCGACGACTATGTTTTGTCCACCGGTGAAACTCATACGATTCGCGAGTTCTTGACCTACGCCTTTCAACACCTTGACCTGGACTGGGAAAAGTATGTTGCCATTGACCCCCGATACTTCCGACCGACTGAGGTCGATTTATTATTGGGTGATTCCAGCAAGGCCCGAGAGGTCTTGGGCTGGATCCCCAAAGTCAGTTGCCGCGAGCTGGCTCAATTGATGGTTGATCACGATCTCGAATTAGCCAAACAAGAAACCGTCAACTTTGCCAATGGATGATGACAGTTAAGATGGGGGCAAGGGCAGGGGGCTTTTCAACACAATGGAATAGCGCTCTGGAAATGAAACCAAGGACATGCCCCCGCGCCCCCCGCGTTGTGAGCTGATTCCACGTCCCGATCCCCATCTCGAAACGCTGGCTGGACCCCTCAAGCGGATCTTGGCTCCATCCATCGACGATGACAACCTGACTGATCTCAATTATCACTCTATCCTATGAATCCACCCTCAAAAAAAACGGTCGTGTTGATCGTGGGGACTCGCCCCGAAGCCATCAAGATGGCGCCCTTATACTTGGAGTTAAAAAAATCGGAAACCCTTCAGCCGTTTCTATTGTCCACCGGCCAACATAAGCAAATGCTAGAGCAAGCGTTGCAGGCGTTTGATGTTATTCCCGACCATGATTTGAAACTAATGGCACCTGGGCAACAGTTGGTGGATTTAACCTCTAAAGTGCTTCAGGCGGTTTTTCAATATTTGACCGAACTCAAGCCGGCAGCGGTCTTGGTACAGGGTGACACGACATCCGTTTTCGCCTCCGCTTTGGCAGCCACCTACGCCGATATTCCCGTAGGGCACGTTGAGGCGGGACTGAGAACATACCAAATGCGGCAGCCCTGGCCCGAAGAAATGAATCGGAGATTGACCTCACCTCTTTGTCGCTGGTCTTTTGCGCCTACCGAATTGAGCCGCATGAATTTGCTAAACGAACAAATTCCTGCCGAGTCCGTTCATGTAACAGGCAACACCGTCATCGACGCGTTGTTGATGACGCGAGACCGAGTTCAGATGACACACGGGGATTCCTTGGCTTCCGCAAAAAAATTGGGAATCTCCGAATCGTTTGCCAAACGCCACTTCGACGAAAATCCAAAACCATTTTTATTGATAACTGGGCATCGACGCGAATCATTCGGTTTAGGAATCGAAAATATTTGTCGTGCTTCTCTTGCACTATCCCAAGAATTTCCTGACTTGGGGTTTCTCTACCCCGTTCATTTGAATCCATCGGTTTTGGAACCCGTTCATCGATTACTGGACAATCACCCGCAAATCGAATTGCTTTCTCCGGTAGAATATGAAAATTTTGTTTGGTTGATGGATAGAGCGCGATTTATAATTAGTGATAGCGGGGGCGTTCAAGAGGAAGCCCCCAGTTTGGGGAAACCCGTTCTTGTCACAAGAGAGAGTACGGAGAGACCCGAGGGGGTCGACGCTGGGATTTGTGTTCTTGTGGGAACCAATCCGGAGAAGATCATTTTCGAAGCTAAAAATTTATTGCTCGAAGATTCGGAATTAAAGCGTAGAAGCCAATTGCAAAACCCTTACGGTGATGGCACTGCAAGCAAACAAATACGAAACATTTTGGAACGTGACTTGTGCGCCTGATGGTAAACGATTTCCCTAAAGTAGGACAAGCATCTTGAATATTATAGTAACCGGAGCTGCCGGTTTCATCGGTTCGAAT
>JBGSIY010000848.1:0-3368 GCA_041742275.1 Pirellulaceae bacterium
ATCGGCACGGACCTGTGCGACTGCGTTCGGATCGCAAACATGATCGAAAAACACGGTGAAGAGTTTGTTAACCGCGTCTACACACCGCGTGAAATCGAATATTGCGGTGTCCGCAAGGCGGCCGTCCAACACTACGCTGGGCGATGGGCCGCCAAAGAAGCAATTCTCAAGGCCTTGGGTACCGGTTGGACTCAAGGCATCAAATGGACGGATCTCGAAGTCACGAACCAGCCCGGCGGCGAGCCGATCGTTCAATTGCACAATATCGCGTTACAGGTCATGCGTTCCAAACGGATTGAACGCGTTCTCATTTCTATTTCTCACACGGAGACGCAGGCCATCGCTTTTGCTGTGGCCGTTGCCGCCTCGACTGAGTTACTCGATTGACCGTTTCTACTGATGACCGTCCAGGTATCTCAAAGGCCCCCTTTTTTCCTTTCGGTGATCGAATTGCCTTTATTCCGGGGAATGGCTACAATAAAGGCCTTTTCAGCCCCTTTGTTTCCGGCGTTCACCTGAGGGATTCCGGTGTCTGTGATTTGCAGCATGTCAAACAACGACTCGTCTTCTGACCCACTCTTCCTCGGCATTGACGTCGGTGGAACCAATGTCAAATTGGGACTCCTCACCGCTACGGGGGATTTGGTCACCTCCACTTCGTTCCCGACGCGAGCCGAAAAGGCTCCTGATTACGCCATCGGCGAAATTGCGAGGGTCGTGACGGAGATCTTTGGTCAATTGAAGCTGTCCAAATCGCGATTGGCGGCGGCTGGTATCGGTACTCCTGGCCCGTTGAATATCCACACAGGTTATATTCTTGAACCAACCAATATGCCTGGCTGGCGGCATTTTCCGGTCCGCGACGAACTGAGCCGCGCGTTGGGAATTCCAGTTACGTTCACAAATGACGCCAACGCTGCCGCTTTTGGGGAGTTTTGGCTCGGTTCTGCCAAAGAAAATAATAGTTTGGTCTTGTTAACATTGGGAACAGGGGTCGGAGGTGGTATCATCATTGATCACCATTGCGTGGAAGGGGCACATGGATTGGGGGCCGAGATCGGACACATCCAGATCGACTCAAGGGCTCAAGCAAGAACTTGCTCATGCGGCCGACGGGGCCATTTGGAAGCTTACGCCAGTGCAACGGCCCTCGTCGACCGCGCGCGGATTCAGCTGCAACAAACCAAATCGATCTTGGCAGAGGTCCCGGAATTGACGGCACACGCTGTCTACTCCGCAGCTCTCGATGGCGATCGTTTAGCGATCGAGTTGATTGACGAAACGGCCGACTATTTGGCCACCGGGATCGGGATCGTGGCACATGTGATTGACCCCGAGGCCGTATTGCTGGGTGGGGCCATGACCTTTGGCGGACAAGGTTCGGAAGTTGGGCGAAGGTTTTTAGCGAGAATCATGAGCCAAGTAAAACTTGCGGTGTTCCCCGAAATCTTAGAACATCTAAAAATTGATTTTGCAAGTCTGGGTTCCGATGCCGGTTTCATCGGTGCCGCCGGACTCGCCAAAGTACGTTTTTGCGGAGTAGGTTAAGTCCGGGGTAAGCGACGTCGGCAATAGGACGATCGATAGCCGACTGAGAGAGTGTGAGAAAGGATTGGCTCGGTTTGTGGTGAACCACAAATGTTTGTCGTCCTGACAAAATTGTTTTTCGAAATCTTATGACCCAAAACATTCAAAAAAATATTCGCAACTTTTGTATTATCGCTCATATTGACCACGGCAAAAGCACGCTGGCCGATCGTCTGCTCGAGTTCACCGGGACGGTCAATAAACGTGATATGCAAGCACAATTGCTGGACGACTTGGCTCTCGAACGAGAACGAGGCATTACCATCAAGGCCCGTGCGGTGACGATGGAATATAAGTACCAGGGCCAAACGTATGAAATGAATTTGATCGACACACCGGGCCACGTCGATTTTCATTACGAGGTCTCCCGAAGTCTGGCCTGTTGCGAAGGCGCCTTGTTGCTGGCCGACGCATTCCAAGGCGTCGAGGCCCAAACCGTCGCCAACGCTTACGCCGCCATCGAGGCCGATTTGAAGATCATTCCTGTGATCAACAAAATTGATCTCATCCATCAGCGCAGCGACGAAGTGGCAATGGAAATGAACCAGACCCTGGGCGTCGATGTCGACGATATCATCAAGGTAAGCGCCAAAACCGGTTTGAACATCGAAGGATTGTTGGCAACCGTCGTCGCCCGGATTCCCGCCCCCACCGGTAATCCAAACGAGCCATTGCAGGCCATGGTATTCGACTCCCATTACGATGAGTATCGCGGGGCAATCACGTATGTCCGTTTGATGAATGGAAAAATTTCCAAGGGCCAGAAGATCCGGTTCCTACGAACGGGCATGACGCATGAGGTTGTCGAGCTCGGTCAATTTCGCCCAAAACAGTTTCCCTGCAATGAATTGCAAGCTGGCCAGGTCGGTTATTTGATTTGCAATATTAAGTCCTTGGACCAAGTCCATATTGGCGATACGGTCACCATGGCCAATGGAGCCCAAGCGGTTCCGCTGCCCGGTTACAAAGCTCCCAAACGAATGGTGTATTGCGGTCTTTATCCCTCGGATGGTCAGGACTTCACCGAATTGCGCGACGCCCTCACCAAACTTTCGATCAATGACCCGAGTTTTGAATTCACTCCAGAATCCAGCGAAGCCTTGGGCTTCGGATTTCGCTGCGGCTTCCTCGGTCTCCTCCATATGGAGATCGTACAACAACGCCTCGAGGGTGAGGCCAATATCGACCTTGTGCAAACCGCGCCCAACGTGACGTACGAAGTGGTCACAAAAACAGGCCAGCTACTGGAAATTCATCGCCCACAAGAAGTTCCCGAAGCCGGTGATATCGACGAGTTTCGTCAGCCCATCGTCCGAGTCAATATTATTGTTCCCAAGGAATATATTGGTCCGGTCATGCGATTGTGCAGCGAACGCCGGGGGATCCAGCGGAACACCGAATACCTTTCCGCCACACGCATGATGCTCACTTATGACCTCCCCCTAGCGGAAGTTATTTATGACATGCATGACAAGCTCAAAGGCTTAACCCGCGGATATGCGACGTTGGACTACGAACTCCTCGGCTACCAACCTGCCGACCTCGTTCGCGTCGACATGCTGGTCAATGGGAAAAAAGTCGATGCCCTTAGTATTATTTGCAACCGCGAAGACGCCGAACGACGAGGCCGGGCTGTGGTAAAGAAGTTGAAGGAAGAAATCAGTCGACATATGTTTGAGATCGCTGTCCAAGCTGCGATTGGAACTCGAGTCATTGCTCGGGAAACAGTCAAGGCGATGAGCAAGAACGTGACAGCCAAATGCTATGGTGGTGACATCTCC